>WREZ01000103.1 GCA_009779045.1 Candidatus Bathycorpusculum sp.
ACAAGCAATAGAGGGCATGAAAAACTTACTAAAAACAAAGTATGGAGTAGACCCCGACCTAAAACCTAAAGACATACCCACAACCCCCATAATAGCTGTAGGCATATTCAGCATAAACTGGTAAAAAAAGGAGCACACAAGAAGATGTCAACCTTTACTTTACCAGTCACCCCTGTTGTGGAAATTATAAATTTTTTAAAACAGAACCTAAAACTGCCCACAGGTGCACCTTATGGGTTGCATGTTACTGATTGGATGCCTACTAGTTCTTTACTTGACACATTTCTAAGCAACGATGTGGTGCCGTTTGTTGTTACAGTAAGAAGTTTAAATGGTGAAACCGGCAGACAAGTTAAAGAACGCACCTTTAAGGATTTAGAACATTTTGAAATCTGCGTTTACACCCTAGAGGCTCCTGAGTATCAGTTTGACAATTTTACACCAGTGAAAATTCGACTACGCGATTTTTTAGTAAACGAAATTAAAAGTTTACTTAAACAAGAGCCATTCTTCGTAACGGTAGATTACTATAAAAATTTAGATAAACTAATTGCAAAAGTGCTCCTAATACAAACAGCAATCACAGTTTCAATTTTACACGAATCATAATCGGTAAAAAATAACAGTAAATTTTGGTGAAAAATATGAGTACAACAGTTGATAATAATGTTTTAAAAGTAAAAAATCCCCAAAGCATAACCATAGGTAGCTACACATACAAAAACGTTATGGTCCTAGCCATGAAATATGTAGCAGAGGATGGTGGCGAAGTAAAAATACCACAAACAGTAGCATCAGGCAAATGGCCAGTTGGTTGGACAGAAAAACCCTGCTACATAAAACTTGTAGTATTAATCAACAACGCTATGGTAGAACGTGACATGTGGCAAGCAGGATACTGGGGCAACTCTACAGTAGGCGAAGACAATATTATTACTACTTTGAGTTTTGTTGATAAACATGTTAATGGCAAAACAAGAACAGTAACATTCTCACCTGATATTGGAAGTGTAATTACTATGCTTGACAGTTCACGAAGACACCTAGGTGAACAATTAACCGAATTAACAATAGCGACAGCCGGACCATTCACCATACCAACATTCTAAGTTATAATAAAATTGTCAGAGGTGAAGTTGCTATGTTGTTTAAGGATTTAATAGACCATTTAAACAGCAACAACATGGCCACAGTTGCAAACACGCTACAAAGTAAGGTTCAAAAATTCTTAGAAACCATAGGCTTAGACGCATCAGAACAAGAAATACAAAATTTACCCTACAACGACATTCTAAACTATTTGAACACATACAATTTCATTTTACAAACCAACCTTAACACATACGAGTTGCTCCAACGTTTACCTGTGGACAAAGCAGACGATTTTGTGGATTTTATTGAAAGTTTGCAACGTGACGGTTTTTCTGTGGGAGTGAACGACAAATATCAGTTGTAAACTTGACAGTAACCCTTGAAGGTACACTGCAAGAATTGCTACAACAATTAAGGGATATTAAAGAAGTTGTAGATCAGGTTGCAGCTTCCGGGTTTGATGCGACTAATCCAGAGTTTATTTATCGTTACCGCACAGCCGGCGATGAACGCGTCTGCGCAGACTGCATAGGCGATGATAACGCTATGATGAATGGCCGTGAGATACAGTCACATTTTCCTAACGCAGTGTATGTAGGTGAAGGCCTATGGTTTATCAATCGACACGACAAATGCAGATGCACCGGAGATTTGGAAAACGCTGGGGCAGCTTGTGCTAAATTGTTAATGGAAAATTTAAAAACAAAATAATCGGTAAGGAGACACTAAATTTTGAGCACCACAGGAACAGGCTATGTTAATGTTAATGTTGATACAAGCAACATTGAGGCTGCTATTAAAAAAATTGAAGAAGCTTTAGCTGAAAATGAACGATTAAACTCCGCCGTTGACAAATTAAAAACAGAACAAAAACAAGAACGCCAAAGCAAAAGAAACACCAACCCCCTAATAGACGCTCTCACAAAAGAAAACTTTGAAGAAAAAGATTCTGATGTTGAAGGGTGGCATGGTAGTGGTGCTATGATCCACAGGTTTGTACGCATGGTTCCCGGCGCCCGAGAAGTACAACGAGTTAGCATATCCTCACAACAAATTGCAGACATGAATCTAACAGGCTTTGCTGGCATCGCAATTTTAGCGTTTAACTTAGCAAAAAAAGCTATTGCCGCCTACGAAAAATACGAAGCCGAACAAACCCGACTACGACAAGAAATTAAGGAATTACGCAAAATCACACAAGCAGAATATGAAACATGGAAAAACGACATGTACCGCGGCAAAAAAGAAAGCCAAATGCGCCCCGTACGATAAAAAATTTTAGCAACACAGTTATAATGGAGAAGAAAAGGTTTATGGCAAAAACTAAACTATACATTTTAAGAGCCAAACGAAAAAACGAAAACACACCCTACCCCCTGCACCAAAAAATAAAAAAACTAGAAATCTACTGCGACGGCCCCATCCACAGCTTCACATTAACCATACTAGACAACAAAGAAAGAGAACTAATAACAACTATGGTTGTGCCCGGCGAATACATAGAAATGATGCAGGTAAACGGTAAAGAAATCCTGCGTGGCTACGTCGAAAACGTATCCGTAGAAGCCTCACCAACAGGAACCGTAAAAGGCAGAGTATGCAAAGTCACCGGTTACTGCATAGCACGCGAATTACGTCACAAATTCTTAACATACAAATGGGAAAAAACACAATCATGCCACATAATAGAACAAGCCCTAAGACTACATATAAACAAAAAATTAGCAACCGACCACACACCCCTACCCTCCATCCTAATATCCGGATATAATCACACAACCGAAACAGGCATAGAAACAAATTACGACGCACGCGACACATACCTAATAGAATTATGCAACGAACTAGCCGAAAAATCACAAATGAACTACGCAGTAAACTTTACACAACAATACACCACACAAGACGACATAACAAAAGAAACAATAACCTTCCACCAACTATCCCTATGGCCAAACAACAAAGCCCCAGCTATAGAAGTTTACCGAGACGAACAACACCCCAACAACAACGACCTAATACCATTACTACTACACACCCCCACACTGTGGACAACCCCTCAACGTAACACCGGAAACATATTAGAAATACACGATTTTGGTTCTTCTATTGAACCTGTGTATAATAGTATTAAAATTAAAAACGGTAAAATAGACGATCAGTTTACAGAGTGGAATGCTAAAAACTGGTTTATAGACGACGCAATTTACACATCACACTTTCCCGGATATCATGTGTCTATTCATGATGATAATCAAGTTAAAATTATTGGAGAAAGCAGCATAAGAATTGATTTCCATCACATACAGCAAGATAAATGGTTTAAATGCTATGTAAAACTACCACCAAATTATGATTACCTAGATTATTCACAAACACATATAGATCACTGTTCAATGTGGGTATGCCACAATTTAGACAGTTTACCTTTACTTCCCAATGGTAATCGTGACCCTGAATTATTTTTAAACATAGAAGACACCGAAGGCAACGTGATGCATTGGCGTTTTAGCGAAAGCATAAAAACTGACGGCACATTGTTTGTTAGAGGTTACGATGGAAAAGAAATAGGACGTGGTTGGACTAAAGTTAACTTCCAAATGGGCAAAAACGTTGACTATGTAACAAATTACCCCGGAATCTTCCATGATAAAGACTCCACAGGCTGGATGTATGATGTTAAAAAAACCGCAGTTTTTAGTTGGAAAATTGTTAAAATGTGGTTTAGCACCAAACTTAAACAATATCATACAAAAGACGGTGGAGGAGAAGGTCCTCTTATTGATCATGCTATAGGTGGTAGCATTTGGATTGATGGTTTAACTTTTAACAGTATAGAAGCTTTCGGCATAGCTTATGATGTAGAGAACATAAAACAATACGGCCTAAGAATGTTACCAATAAGTAAACCGGATTTACCAAAAGATTTTGACGCTCTAAACCAAAACGCTGCAAACGAATTAGAACTACAAAAGCACCCTCCTGTACATTTAAAATTTAAAACAACCATACAACCAAACATACAATACTGCGGCCTAACAGTACAAGTCCTAGCTCCACATCACCGCGTATATCAAGGCACATGGGAAAACCCCAGACCCCTAACCTACCGCATAGAAAACTTTACACATGTAATTGCGCCCGGAACTGATTTGTACCGTGGACACGACGCATACACAGAACTAAACCTATACTTACACATAGATCCTATGACAAACAAGGTGATTCCAACAAGCAAAAAAAACAGTGGCATGCTAAGCAACAATCAACAGGCAAGTAATGTAAGTTTTGACAACCGACTAAGACGACTAGAAGAGTATCCAAACAATTCTGTAGGAGATACAAGTGGAGGCACAGGAAGTTCTGCAAGCGGTGGCGGCGGTGGTGGCTCAAGTAATTGGGAAGGTGGCATAGTAAGTAAAGAAGATGTTATACTAGAAAGTGATTGGCCAATACTTAACGAGTTTAACAAGGAAGTAGAAGCATGGCTGTGGATGAACAGGCAAGATCAACCACAACCAAAAAGTTTTCTGCGGTTTGTGCCAACTCCACATCCGCCTGCAACCACATATGAAACAGCCTTAGACTTATACCCCGTTTACCTATGGAATGGCGACCCCAACACAGACAAAGGCCCCACACTATGCTCCAGCTACAACTTTATGTACCGCGGCGACTTAGCCGGCCGAGGCACACTAAAAAGCTACGAAGGCACCCTAATACTCCACGGCGGCCTAAACGCCAAAGGACGAGCCTACATCGCAGGCAACGGCAACCCAGACTTTTTAGATCCTAAAATTCACAGACGCTCAGGCTGGAACCCCACATGGAACCCTATAATATGGCTAGGCGACGGAGGAATACTACACGACAAACTACCCAACGGCCAAAAAGTACCCATAGACACCGACACCCTAGAAATTCGTGTAAGCGGCAACTACCCCGAATGGGGCTGGGGCAACTTAGCCTGTGGAAACCTAACAGTTCATGGTTCAATGTCTGCTTTGGCGTTGATACAAGCTGGTGATGGTACCTGTGGGTTTAATGGGACTTGCACAGTTTGGTTTGATCATAAATACACAGAAGCCCCCATAGTTACTGTTAGCTTAAAACCCGGCGACG
>WREZ01000104.1 GCA_009779045.1 Candidatus Bathycorpusculum sp.
TATATCACACTGTATAACACGAAAATCAACATTTCCCAACTGATACTCCCGCGTCACCCACTCTAAATTTTCCTCTGAGGCTTTAACACACCAAGAATTAATATCCGTACCCACCACATTAGCCCTAACTAACAAAGCCTCCTGCAACACCGTCCCCACACCACAAAACGCGTCTAACAACACTTTACCCTCAACACAGCTTGAAAGATTTATCATAATTTTCGCCAAACGAGGCGGCATACCAAAAATCTTACGCTGCCTAGGCTTATACACATCACGCTTCTGAAACTCAAACGGATTATGAACAGCCACAGTAGTCGCAAACCAACAAACATCCTTACCAACACAAACCAAAACCTCCGACCCGCTCTCCACAAGACCCTTCTTTAAAACCTCAACATGACTAAGACACCCCTGCGACTTATCCGCAAACCCCATAAAACGCGCCTTCCTCCCACACCCCGCTAACTCAGCTTTAATCATGCTCCCAAACAACCGCTGAATTTCCCCTGACCTAGACTTAAACTCCACCGCCCCAAGATAAACACTAACCCCAAAAAACAATTTACCGCCCTCCTCCTGCTGTTTATCCACCATTTGAGCAATAAGACCACTGCGCCCTAAAACCTCAACAATTTGCCCCTCAACCAATTTGTCATGCTTAACAAACGCCTCCCGCACCTGATTACTAGATAACAACCCCATAACCCTACCAATTTTAATAATGCCCCCCAAATCCTCGATAATATTTGAATCCAAAACTTGCAAAGTCTGAACAACAAAAAACTCTTTAGACACATATTGAACCTCAAATCTTACCTGCCTCGCCTGCAAATAAGACACAAGCTCCGCTAAACTAAGATCACGATTCTTCCCCGCAATAAACAACCAAGTAAACATTAAAAACAACAACAACCAATAAACTATTTAAACACATAATTGTTTAACTAAAAATAACGATGCTAGCAATTATCAATTGTTTGGACAATAATTGATTACCGATTTTCTTAGGCAAATCATTAAATATGTGGCAGTTTTCTTTTTCACAAATCTAATATACTAAAGCTTTAGTAGAAGTGACGCTAGATGCATGCAAGAAATTTCCGACACGTGAAAAATCGTGCTTATACTCGAAAAGATTATGCCCGCGGATTTCCACCCCCAAAAATTGTGAAATTCACAATGGGTGATACAAAAGGCAATTTTGATTATGAGCTTCAACTCTTATCAACCAAACGAGTTCAAATACGCCACTGTGCACTCGAAGCGGCACGTGTGGCTGCAAACAGAATTTTAATGGAAAAACTAGTTAGCGAATATTTACTAGTTGTTCATTTGTACCCACACATTATTTTGCGCGAAAACAAAATGATTTTCGGCGCTCACGCTGACCGTCTACAGCAGGGTATGCGACGCTCCTTTGGAACAGCAGTTGGTACAGCTGCAAAAGTTGAGGTAGATCAACCTATAATTACTGTAAAGGTTAAGGCTGCAGCAGCAGATACAGCAAAGGAAGCTCTTAAACGTGGTAGTGCAAAGCTTCCGATTCACTGTAAAATGGTCGTGGTCCCTAAACCTTCAGTAGTAGTTGATGCGTCCACTTCGACGGAGCCGGAGACTGAGACCGCTTGAGCCAAACCGTCAAACCAATTGACGCAGGCAAAGCTCTAATTTTATGGTTCGACGAAGTAAGGAACACCGATGTTCCTATAGTTGGCGGCAAAAACGCTAGCCTTGGTGAAATGATTCACGCTGGGTTACGTGTTCCCAACGGGTTTGCCGTAACCGCGCTCTCTTATGAACGCTTTATTGAAGAAACAAAAATTTCTAAAAAAATTTACGAAATAATCAAAGAATCTATTATAAACCCTGCAAATCCTAAACAATACGAACTGGCCTCAGAACGTATTCGCGAATTAATTGAAACAACCCCAATGCCAAAAGACATTGAGGAATCTATTCGAGAGGCTTATAAACAGTTAAATAAACGTTTAAACCTCAAGGACATGTTTGTCGCTGTTCGTTCAAGCGCTACAGCAGAAGACCTGCCTGATGCTTCATTTGCAGGACAACAAGAGACCTATCTCAATGTAAAAAGTCCTGATGACTTGATCAAAAAAGTTGTGAAATGCTGGTCAAGCCTATTTACTGCAAGAGCCATTTTTTACCGCGCTGAGAAAAATTTTGAACATGATAAAGTTTTCATAAGTGTTGGCATTCAAAAAATGGTAAACTCTCGTGCTGCGGGCGTAATGTTTACAATAAATCCTGTAACAGGGGATCGAAATGAAATTGTTATTGAAGGCACATTTGGTCTTGGTGAGTCTGTAGTTTCGGGTGCTGTTAATCCTGATAATTTTGTTGTTGACAAGTCAGAAATGACAATTAAGGCGCGTCGAATTGCAAAAAAAACTGTAAAGTATGTTCGTGATCCCAAGTCAGGCGAGACTGTTCATTTAGATATTTCTTCTGAACAGCAAAACGAGGTTTGTATAAGCGAAGAAGAGCTAATGGCACTTGCAAAGCTTGCCTGTAAAATCGAGAAACATTATGGTAAACCAATGGATATTGAATGGGCCATTGATCAAGATTTATCTTATCCGGATAACATCTTTTTGGTTCAGGCACGTCCAGAAACAGTGTGGTCAAAAACTATGGAAACCCCAGTTGATACCAACGAAAAAATCGAATCTTTAAATATCGTTGTTAAAGGTATTAGTGCTGGTAAACGCGGTTACGGTTTTGGTGTAGCAAAAGTTGCCAAAACAACTGATGAAGCATCAGCAATTATGCAAAAAGGCGATATTTTAGTTACTGACATGACAAACCCCGACTTTGTTCCATACATGAAACTCGCATCTGCTATTGTAACAGACAAAGGCGGTATTACCTCCCATGCTGCAATTGTAAGCCGAGAATTAAACATACCATGTGTTGTTGGAACAGAGACAGGATCTCAAATTATGCAATCTGGCAAAGAATACACTGTTGACTCCCGAAACGGCATAATATATGAGGGCATATTAAAAGAGGCAAAAACCTCAGTTGCAGGTAGTAATGCAATGTTACATATTACCGGTAACACAATTGATGCTCCTGCACCCGTAACTGCTACAAAAATTTACATGAATTTAGCCATACCTGAAATGATAGAGAAATACATGGACTTACCATTCCAAGGCATTGGTTTAATGCGCGCAGAATTTCTTTTTGCAAATTACGTTAAAGAACACCCTATGTCTCTGGTTGAAAAAGGACAATCACAAAAACTCGTCAACAAATTCGCCGAAGGCATAGCAACAGTCGCACGCGCTATTCAACCACGTATAGTAGTTGTACGCTTTAGTGACTTTAAAACTAACGAATACCGCGACCTCGAAGGTGGCAGTAAATACGAAATTGTTGAAGAAAACCCAATGCTAGGCTGGAGAGGCTGTAGCCGATACATTAGCAAATGGTATGAACAAGCCTTCCGTCTTGAATGTCAAGCTATAAAGAAATGCCGCAACGAATGGGGACTTAAAAACGTCTATGTAATGCTACCTATGGTTAGAACACTATGGGAAGCAAAACAAGTTATTGAAATCATGAAAGAAGAAGGTCTTGAACGTTCTCGCGACTTCAAAATCTGGTTCATGGCAGAAACACCTAGTATTTCTATTATGGCTGACGAATTTAGCAAATTAGTTGACGGCTTTAGCATTGGTAGCAATGACATGACACAGGGTGTATTGATGATCGACCGCGACTCTGAACGTCTAGGCCAAATGGGTTACTTTGATGAACGCGACCCCGCAGTAAAACGCATTATCGCACATCTAATTACCGTCGCACACGAAAACGGATGCACAGTAAGTATATGCGGCGAAGGCCCCTCAAACCTCCCAGACTTCTGCGAATTCCTCGTACGCGCTGGCATTGATAGTATATCAGTAAACAATGATGCAGTAGCCGCAACAAGAAGACATGTAGCTGCTATAGAACAAAAAATCATTCTCGAACGTCTAGCCGAAGCAGCCGCCATTACAGCAGGTAAACCCCTAAAAAAACCCATTCCCGACTGGGAATGGTAAAAAACCTGCTACACAAAACTTTTTAATTTTTAGCTACTACTTAATAATACTTAGTGGCTTGAGACTATGAAAGGTTTTGATTTTGAAGAAGAAAGAATCAAACAAACAATACAACAATTTGATGCTAAACGAGTTTTAATTCAACTACCCCAAGGCTTAAAACCTGACGCTACCCGAATAGCTAAATTGATAGAAAAAACAGGTGCACTCGCCATAATTTCAGCAGACCCATGTTATGGCGCCTGCGACATCGCCACTAATGAGGCACAAAGCCTAGACGCTGACTTGGTTATCCATTTTGGGCATTCAAAATTCGTAAAACATGAAACCATACCAACTATTTACATCGAAGCAAGAGCCTTAGCAAATGTTAACGAAACCATCGAAAAAACGCTCCCCCTCCTAACTGACTACTCAAAAATTGGTTTAGCAACTTCGATACAACACATACAATTTCTCAACGAAACACGCGAATTTTTAGTACGTTCAGGAAAAACTGTGATAATTGGCGAAGCTGGACGAGTAGGATACGCCGGACAAGTTATTGGATGCGATTATAGCAATGTAAAATCCATTGTCAATGAAGTAGAGGCTTACCTATTTATCGGTGGAGGCCTATTTCACGCATTAGGCATTGCCCTAAGCACTTCTAAACCCACATTTGTCGTTGACCCATACGATAATAGAGCCTTCTCCCTAAACGAACCCGCACAAAAACTCTTAAAACAACATTGGGCCTGCATTGAACAAGCAAAAACAGCAAAAAACGTTGGAATAATCATCGGCCTAAAACCCGGACAAAAACGAATAGAAGAAGCATTAAAAATAAAAGAAATAATCGAAAAACACAACAAAAACGCCTATCTCCTAACAATCCGCGAAGTTACCCCCGAAATACTACTCGAATTTCCAACAATTGACATATACGTAAATACAGCCTGCCCACGAATCTCCCTTGACGCACCAGAAAAATTCACAAAACCCCTCTTAACAGTTAACGAATTTATGGTCGCATCTGGCGAAGCTACATGGGAACACATGCTCAAAAAAGGCTTATTCGAAAACTAGACCTCGAACGATTTCTCTCCACAATACCCGTTAACCTCACACCTAAAGCTAATCTTGA
>WREZ01000105.1 GCA_009779045.1 Candidatus Bathycorpusculum sp.
AGATACAATCTATCAAAAAACATCGCCACAACACTTGTAGGCGTACGCTCACAAACCGAAATAGAAACCGCAGCCAAAGTAGGTATAAACTACAAAGAATTAACCCCTATAGAACAAAAACAATTCACCTTCAAATTGAACAATTACTGCCGCGACTGCGCTCTATGCTTGCCATGCCCTGAAAAAATAAACATCCCAGCGACATTGCGCTTCAACTCTTTCTATACAATTTACGGTTTAAAGAATTGGGCCACTAAACTCTACAGCGGCTTGGAAGTAAAATCAAACAAATGCACCCAATGCGGACTATGTCAACAAAAATGTCCATACAATTTACCCATAAAAAACATGCTAAAAGAAACGCATGAGCAACTATCGGTTTAGTTTTTTTGGAATAGACAGATAAATGTTGCTGTTGGAGCGCCCCATTCAGGCGAGTACGTTTTTGATTGCAGCAAGGTGAATTTTTTGCCAAGCATATGCTGAAATCTCTCTGTAGTAAACCAGTTTTTATGAGCATCATATCTTAAGCCCTCAATGCCCTCTGGGGCTTCTAAAATGAGTAATCCTTTAGGCTTTAGTACTCGGTGGGCATCATCAAGAAATTTTTGAGGATTCCACAGGTGCTCTACAACTTCTGAAGCTAAAACTATATCAAAAATTTCTGGTTTAAAAGCCAAATTTTCAGCGTCACCAGAAAAAACATTTGAGACCCTACGCTTATGCGCCATAGGCGTAATTGTCGGTAAATCAAACCCCGTTACAATATTGCCCTGCTTTGCAATAGGCTCACTTAACACTCCATCACCACACCCTACGTCAAGAACATTTAGATTTTTACCTCCCCTGCTTATCATTTCAAGAAACGTCTGAATTCTAGCCTGATTCAAAGGCCTCGCATAGGAAACAGAGGTGCTATGCTGAAACGCAGCTGTATATGTATCATATTTCTGCCATTCAATCCAGCCTTGTCTACTTGTATTTCTATGACGATACAACGTCTCCCGTATGATAAGATGCTGTATCTGCTTTGGATTCCTAAGAAGCCACATTATACCATGAATATGCCTTTTAATACCGCTTGACATCAACCTAATTGACGATTCCCTACAATTTAAGCATTACAGCATCCTTAACAGAACACAAAAAAATAACTCCATAACAGAAAACAAAACAGCCCAAACGCTATTTAACAATACCTTACAAAACGTTAAAGCCGTCAACCATTTTACCTTCTTTTTTAAGGATTAGGCAAAATGATTTTTCCATGCTGGAAGCTCTTTCATCATAGATAACGCTACGAGTTGTGCATCTTCACGTGACAATCCTTGTGTTTTGATGATAAAATTTGTCATGCTCTCTTTTTTCTCATCAAAAGAATGCATGGAACCATCTGCATTGGTACAATGAATACAATAATCTTTGCTTTCATCACCCATTGCAAAATCAGCTTTTTCATTCATAGGCATACCACAGGCAATACATATTTTCATTTTTCAACTCACCCAATAATTTGTTGATACTCCATCTATATTTCTCTGTGATATACCTATTTAGGCTCAAATATTGTTTAATTGCTGTTTTTTTGTGTTTTTTGTGGTTTTGCTTTTTTATGATTTTTTAGTTGAAATGGTTGTGTTCAAAAACGTATATTAATCCAAGTATCAATTTATCAACCGAGCAGAGTAGGGAAAAAATTTGAAGTCTCATGTTACATTCATTAATCCCCCTTATCCGCAAGGGGCTCATCAGCATCCTCCATTTATTCCATTAGGAATAGGCTATTTAGCTGCTGTCTTAGAGCGTGTTGGCTATACTGTAGATGTTATTGACTGTCAAGCTATGAAGTTAACTTTTAGTCAGCTTCGTGAAGAACTTGCTAAACGTAAGCCTGATGTTGTAGGCATGACTGCGACTACTTTGATTTATAAGTCAGGTGCGGAATGTGCAAAAATTGCTAAAGAAGTAAACCCTAACATTATAACAATGCTTGGTGGTTCTCATGTTTCTTTTTGGGACGAAAACGCCTTAAAAGAATATCCTGATCTTGATATCATTGTACGTAAGGAAGGCGAAGATACTCTTATCGAGTTAATGGAACGTATTGAAGCAGGAAAACCATACTATGACGTAGTAGGTACCACTTGCAGAAACGGTGATGACATAGTCAAAAACCCTGATCGCCCATACATACAAGATCTAGACTCGCTACCTTTCCCCGCACATCACCTCTTTCCTCTTGATTACCTAAACAAATTTGGTGTAGTTATCTTCCCTGTATACACTAGTCGAGGCTGCACGTTTTGGTGCAGCTTTTGTTCCGCAGTTCGCATGTTTGGCAGAGGCTACCGCATGCGTAGTCCTAAAAACGTAGTTGACGAGCTTGAGCATTTAGTAAAAACCTTCGGTGCTCAACAATTTACCTTCTACGACGACGCCTTCTCAGTTGACCAAAACCGTGTTCGAGAAATTTGTAACCTTATAAAAGAACGCGGTCTAAAAATCAAATGGGACTGCGAAACCCGCGTAGACATGGTTGACCGTGAACTGTTACAATTAATGAAAGACGCCGGTTGTATAGCTGTCTGGTTTGGTGTTGAAGCAGGTTCTCAGCTTGTTATCGATGCTATGGGTAAAGGTTACAAACTTGAAACTATCAAAAACTCTTTTAAAACAGCTCAAGACATAGGTTTAATGACCGTTGCAAGCGTTGTTCTAGGTTTCCCTGAAGAAACCCCTGAAACTCTGCGAGAAACAACTAAATTTATAGAAGAACTAAACCCCGACGACGTCGGATACTACATAGCTACCCCCTATCCAGGCACTCCAATGCATGAGCTTGTAACTCAGAAAGGATGGCTAAAAATTACCGACTTCAACCGTTATGATACTGCTACACCCATATTTGAAACTCCATATATTAGCTCAAAGCAGCTTGTAGAAATGCGCGAAAAAGCTTTCCAAAGCTTCTACGTACGCATAGGCTATATCTGGAAGATGTGGCGAAAAGGCGGAGTCTACGGAAAATCAGCTACACGAACCGCATTGGCACACTTGCGAAGAAAAATCAAAGCAGCCTTTTAACAGGCTTCTTTCTTTACATGTTGATGGTGACTGAAACTTGGGCACAACCGCAAAAGTTACATTAGTTAACCCTCCAGCATTACAAGACGTTTTTCATCATCATCCCTATTTACCTACAGGTTTAGCATATTTAGCCGCAGTTCTTGAAGAAAAAGGCAACCAGGTAAATGTTATAGACTGCATAGCTGAAAATATTGACCAAAATCAACTAAAACAAAAACTCGCCCAACTAAACCCAGATGTTGTTGGCATAAGTTCTATGACTCCTATGGTGCCCTCAACCTTAATGGCTGCAAGAGGCGCTAAAGAAGTCTGCCCTAACTCCACAGTTGTCTTAGGCGGTCCACATGCCACTTTTATGGATAGAGAAATTCTCACAGCTGAACCCGCCGTTGACGTAGTTATTCGCGGCGAGGGCGAGATAACACTTGCAGAGTTAACTAAACGCATCATAAATGATGTTGGGTTAAACTCTGCAGATGGCATTACATATAGACATCAAGGACAAATAGTACAAAACCCCACCCGCGGCTACATCCAAAACTTAGACGATCTCCCCTTTCCCGCCTACAAACATTTTCCCCTTGAAAAATACCGCCTCTTTGGCAAACTATTCTTCCCCGTAATCACCAGCCGCGGCTGCCCTTTCCAATGCAATTTTTGCACTACAAGCCGCATTTTAGGCAAACAATACCGCGTACGCAGCCCCCAAAACATCGGCAATGAACTCGAAATACTAAAACGCGAATACAACGCAGACTCTTTCACTTTTTACGATGACACCTTAACACTTGACAAAAAACGGTTATATGAAATCTGCGATGAAATAAAACGAAGAAAAATCAACATACCATGGGACTGCCAAACCCGCGTAGACCAAATTAGCGAAGAAATGTTTACTAAAATGAAAAAAACCAATTGCCAACAAGTCTTCTTTGGAGTAGAATCCGGCTGCCAAAACGTTCTTAACGCCGTAAACAAACGCACTACAGTTGAACAAAACCAAGCCGCTATAAAACTGGCAAAAAAAACAGGCCTATTTGTCGCCATATCCATTATAATCGGCTACCCCGGCGAAACAACACAAATGCGCAAAGAAACCCTAGACTTCATACGACGCACTGAACCTGACGACGTATACCTCTGCATCGCCACTCCATACCCCGGAACAGAATTACGCAAAGAAGTCGAACGCTTAGGCTACAAAATATCCCCCGAATGGAGCCACTATGACACCACAACACCCGTATTTGAAAACCCACTACTCTCCGACACAGAAGCACTACAAATACGCAAAGACTTTTACAATAAATTCTACTCACCAAAATACGCCCTTCGACACATGCTCAAACGCAACTTTTACAGCCGCGTCATGGCTCGCGTTGCAGTAAACCACCTAATCTGGCGCATAAAACGCCGATAAACATTTCTGCTCCCCCAAAAAACCTCCTACTTCTCTTCTTTTTTAGCAAAGTTTTTCAGACGCAAAAAACCATACATAAATAGAGTTGCAATTAAATGCACGTATGCCTGATAAACCCACCTAGAATTCAACCCAAAGCTTGGGGAAAACCAAGTGTTTACCAACCTATGGACATATCATATGTAGCCGCAGTACTTGAAAAAAAACACAATGTACTAGTTATTGATGTACCTAACGAGGGCTGGGAACTTCTAGAAGAAATCGAAGGCGGCAAATATCGACAAGGATTACCTAACACAGAAATTGTATCTCGAATACAAAAATTCCAACCCCAACTTATCGTTATATCCGTACCCTATTCAGGCTGGTCAACAGCAGCTTTTGATGTAGCAAAAACCATTAAATCTGCCACTGCCAACCAAAACATCAAAATTGCACTTATAGGCTTACACGCCTCCTCTCGTCCTAATGAATGTCTAACACAAGCCAACGTGGACTTTGTAGTAATCGGCGAACCAGAAATAACAATACTTGAACTTGCTAACACCATAGAAACAGGACACCTCCACGATTTAAAAAACGTTGCAGGCCTAAGCTTTATAGAAAACAACCAAATTATAACCACAGCACCCCGACCATTTATTGAAAATTTAGACGAGTTACCCTTTCCTGCACGCCATTTA
>WREZ01000106.1 GCA_009779045.1 Candidatus Bathycorpusculum sp.
CATAAAATCAGAACATGCCCCAGTCTCCACTCTCTTTACTCTACAAAGCTCTACGTAGTAAACAGTTTTCTTTTGCCTTTTTTTCCGTTGACCAACAAAAACTATCCAACTCCCAGGAAGAACCTTAGAATATACAGAATCAAGACAAACAACAACATTAGCAGCATCACTAGAATAGTCAAAAATGTTACTAAACCCTGGCCAATCAGTAAAACTGCCCTTATACGTATCATCAACAGTTTCATCATCGCCACCATCAAGTTTACCAGTTTCACCACCAGTAGTTTTAGTAACAGTATCATCAACAGTTTCACCAGCAGCCACAGCATAAATTTTCTTTATAGAATCATGCATCAGTCTCCAGTCAGGAGCATTATAACCAAAAAAAGACACCCGCTGTCTAAAAACAAAAACCCTACGATTCACCTCCGCAGGCGAAGACGGAACTTTCTTTGACCTACCACCGTTTTGCCAAGTGGTCTCACACCCAAGAGGTTCTGTCCAAGTAACTATAGTATAATTCTTATCAGGATGCACAGTTACAGTATCAAGAAAACGAAAATCCCAACACTCACTAGCAACATTACCAGCTTTTTCATCATCGACATCACTTTTAGCATTACCAGCTCTTTCTTGGCCAACAATTAAGATAGCATCACCAGGAACTAAACGAGTTGTTACACCCTTCAAATAAAGCTCTGTGCAACCAATTTTGATTTCTTGAGGAGTAAACTGTAGGGGTCTAAGATCGTTTAAAGCGGCTTTTGCTTCAATGGTTTCCACAGTCTCAAAAATCTGTAACTTTTCATCCTGTCCAGGTACACTCATAACTTTGGTTCCTTCGTCAACACGTGAACGCAAAGGAGAACCCGAAGAACTCTCAACGGTAAACACCAAAGGCACACTAGCAGCAACTCCGGATTTAAGTTCATACCCTACTGTTCTAGCTAATTCTAAAACTGAACGTCGTTCCGTTGCAGTGCGTAAATAACCCTCATTTACGATGCGTTCTTGATAGAAGGTTAACACATCAGCAATAGTTGCCCAAACATCCAAGAGTGCTATGCCTAAATCATCATTCTCACGGGTAGAGAGATTTTTAAGAGCCGACTTGCGTGAAATTAACTCTACCATGTCAGCTTTAAACTGGCTATGAGTACCAATACGATACTTTAAAGAAGAAAGCCCAGGAGAATTAAACAAATTTACAGGAGTACGCTTCTTTACCCTTGTATAACAACCACACACACCACCACTACCAATAGTACTATTTATGTTGTCTTGGGACATTTATTAACGACCTCCTATTAAGTTAAATTTTATTCGGCCATTTGCGGGATAATTAGCATCATTATCTAATTGAATAACCTCATAGGGACCCACCTGAATTTCCCCCTCACTTAAATAAGAAACATTATTGTTATTGTTTTCTTCTTGGTCGGTGCGTTTAAATTTTTTCACTGAAAAGGAGGCTACGCCGTCTACTTTAGATAGGGTAACAAATAAGTCACGTAAAAATACTGGTTGTCCAAAGGTGAAATTGTCAGGATGGAAAAATCCTTTAAGGCCATTAGATAAAAGGCGGTTGCTGAAAACTTCTAGTAGCATTTTTTCAACTTCGGAGCAAAGGGAGTTGGAGGAGACATTTATGTTAACTTCGATTTCTAAGGGAACGTATTTTGGGCCGTAAACTTCAATGTCATATCCGCTTAATCTGTATTGGTTAAGGAGGTTTTTAACTTTGAGTTTAAAGGCTTCATCTACGGGTTTTCGTCCAAAGCGGTCAACCATTACATAGACAGTGTACCAGCTGCCGGTCCATCGTGTTTTAGCGACAACGCTTTGTATTTCGTTAGATTTTCGTTTAAGAATTTCGGCATAGTCTGCATCGGTTACGGCGCGTTCGTTAATTTTTGCTGCTTCAGGAGCGTTTTGTCGTACCATAGCTATGCTTTCAGGATTTATACCCCCCCTAGCAGGTAGGGGATTGCGGATACGTTCTATATCCTCTGCAACTAAAACAATAGTATTATTATTGTTATTAGTTGATGTGTTGTTTGGGTTAACTATGCGTTTTATTGATTCTGCGCCTACGTTTCCTTCGACGCCGTTGCCTATGCGGTAGAATCCGTATAATAGTTGGGGCATTTCGCCTATGATTTTTTGTGGGTTTAAGCCATGGATGCCATCGCCAAATCGAAGTATTGCAGAGCCGTCGTTTTCGGTTTCGACAACGAAGTCGGTTTTAAATTTGTTGCTTAAAAATAAATCTTGTTGGGGGGTCCATTCACCTGGTAACCAGTCGTTTGTTGTGAATTCTTCAAATTCGTTTTTTGGTGTTCGTAGTTGTTTTAAATAAATGTCTGGTTTTACGTCTTGTAGGTTGTAATTGTATACTGAGGAGGCAGTGGCTGAGGTGTCGAGGGGGCCTTTGAAAGTTAGGGGGCCGTATTTTAGGCGGGGGCGGAAATGTAGGCGCATGTTTGAGTCGATTAGGTGTTCGGCTTTTTGGGATAGCCCGTAATCTACTAGTAAAATGTTGCCGTGAGCGACTGCGAGGGTTTTTTCGTTTTTGCGTACGCATAAAGAGAAGGGGAGGGCGTCTTCGGGGGCCCATTCGATGTTGATAACGCGTTGGTTAGTTAATTCGTCAAGGGCGGATGTAACGGTTTTTAATCGTACAGCGTGGCGGTGGGAGATGTCTCTGTCGGCTGCGATGCCATCAATTGAGTGGGTTTCTTCGAAAATTAGTACATCGCCGCACTTGAGGTTGAGAGGACGTGATGCTTCGCCATTCTCATTTTTTGCTCCAGCGGATAGTGTTGCTTGGGTTGAACCTTTTGGAAGACAATAATCTGAATTACACCAAGTATAAAAGTCTATTTCACTATGATTCTTATAGAGCACCTTAAGATCATGCATAGCCTCAAAAACCTTAGCACCCCCCGACACCTCTTTTTCAAGATCCTCAAAATCCACCACCAAAGCACCATCACCAATACCCGTCAAAAACTTTGTACCCTTAGAAACCACACAAAAATCGCCCTCAGAATCCCCCAAATCCCTCTTTGTCTCTATGCACACCCAAGCACGAGAATTACAACCATTATGCATATAATAATCCAATAACCTAGCATGCCGTTTAACAGATATCCTACTTCTAGAAGTACCAAGATACGCCTCCGTAGCAACAGCATCCTGATAATAACTCAAATAATCACCCACATAAGCTAGCAATTCAGCCATCATTATACCTACATCAGCAACATTACGCTCTTTCCAATCAGGTATCAACAAAGCTAAACGACTAAGCGCTAAATGACGAAAACTAGCATAATCCTTAGAGAGATAATCTATAACAGGCTCCTGCAAAACCTCAGCAGAAACCCCCGAAACAGGCTTAACATCAAAAAGAGATGCTTCATCAATTTTAAAAGAAAAATCAATACTTGAAAGAATAACATCAAACCCGTTAGGAGGACCACTATCATTTAAAGAACCAACTATACGTAAAGTATAAGTTGAAAAATCGCCATCACCCGACGGACAAACAATCAAAGCTTTATCTTTATCGATAGAATCAACATCCACACGATCCTTAAGCGAATTAAACTCTTTAACAGATATAGGCAAATCAGAAGGCGTCGCAGCAAGCATATCGCTATAAGGCATAGCCCATACAGCACGAAGATTTTTCACTTTAACCCCACCTTCAAAGCGCACATTATTCTCAGAAAGCCGCACCTCCATACTAGTCAATGGTTTAAAAAAATAAACAATCAAATAAGAACCCCTAAACAAACCACGTATAGAAAAATCCATTGTAGCAGAGAGGTCTAACGTAATAACTTCAAGATAGTCTATACCATTTAGAGAGGAGCTATAGATTTGTTTGCGCCTATCTTTTGCAGCACATTTTATTACATTTTCAGTCATGCTATACCGTCCTTGAAAAAGAAGTTTCTACTTGTTGTTGAGTACGTCGTATAACATATTGCACAATAACCGTTAAAGTGGAATCATTACTTTGCACACGAACAGATTTCACCATAATAAGCGCCCCAAGCCATTGCTGCAAAGCGCCCTGCACAAGCAACTGTGTAGTAGCAGACAATTCCACACTATTTGGCGCAAAAACAAGCTGATTAATATTACTACCAAAAGTAGGCCGATTAACACGTTCCCCTATAGAGGTAAACAAAACCTGCTCAACTAATTGACGTATATGCTCCTCCTCACTAGCTATAGCCGTTCTTCCCCGACTATCTGTTTGAAACGGATAATTAAACTGCAACTATACTACTGCCCCTTTACCTTCATTTGAGCTACCACTATATTGGGCGGTCCTTGAGGCGCCTGATCACCCGTTTGACAAAGCGCAGTACTATCCTTAAGAACCACAAAATTACCCCCCACCTTAACCCTAGTAGCCACCACTAACCACTTCGCAAGAACACAAGGATGGGGAGAAGTACCTAACATAAAAGGACACCCCGAAATTGTAAAAGTATCCTGCTGCGTCACAGCAAACTGCCCATCAACCTTTACATGACTATTAGACGTAACTATAGAAAACGTCCCTGCATGCGGGCACATAAGCGTCGAATTCACATCTAACAGATACCCAGGCACATATCCACCTCAACAACAGCTACACTCTAACATACATAAACTATGAACCACATAGTCACATATGTCCTACGCCTTGCTTCCAACACAAAGCAAACACGCACAATATTATTATATTAACTGTTAACTTTTAAACATTTGTATAACAACACTAAACTTATTTTTTCCTCAAAAATATATCTACTCTTGAAAAGACCACGCAAAATCACAAGGACCTGTTTGTTTGTTTGTTTGTTTGTTTATGTTAGACAAGTTTTTTTGACATGTATGGGCCGTCGTGTTGGTAGCCTGTTTTCATGTAGTATTGTTTTGTGCCTAATGCGCTGATTATTAATAGTTTTTTTAGGTTTGCTTTTTTTGTTATGTATTCTGCTTCTTCTATGAGGCGTATGCCGTAGCCTTTGTGTTGCCAAGCCTCTTCTACATGTCGTCCAACGGGTACAAGGGGGCCGTAGACGTGAAGTTCTCGGATAATAGCTGAGGGGGTCTGGTTTATTTCTGGTCGGTGTGTGTTTGGTGAGGGTATGCGTAGGCGTAGGTAGCCTA
>WREZ01000107.1 GCA_009779045.1 Candidatus Bathycorpusculum sp.
GTCACTATTAGATAATAACGTGAAGCGATCAAGGTTGCTTAATCGCCAGTTCATTGCAGGGTCAGAAGAGAGCCCTGTTTCAAGAGCGTAAATGTGTTTTGTCATGTCTTGATAACAGTCATCTATATTGTCAAAACCGCTAAATGCTCCAAATAAGCTAAACCAAGGGGTCCAGGCATGAGCGGGAAAGACCATGTTCCAATTAGAAACTGCCATCACTTCTTCAACTAACTGTGGAGCGGTCATGTTCAAAAGGGGACGACCATCAGAAGCTAAATTACCAAATCGGGATAGACACTCATTTAGTTGGTTGACCATTTCAAAACTTGGTGATAAAATAACGTGATGTACCTTTTTTGAACTGCCTTTGTAATCAAAAATGGTGCAGACTTCTGTTGTAAGCATAAATCTTGTTTGAAGATCAGGTTTATCGACAAGTTTAAACAGACCAGTGTCAGCAACAGGAGCGAGTGTTTGCTTTATTTCTTTTAACCACTCAGGGTGGGTAAAGTCGCCTGTACCTATGAGGTTTAAGCCTTTGATTTTTGAGTACCGTGCAATTTCAAGCAGATTCATTTGACTGCTTGTTGCTCGACTATAACGACCATGAATGTGCAAATCAGCAATTACACGCATTAAGCAACAGTCTCCATTCAAATATTTGTTGAACTACTAAGGTATAGTGTGAGCGGTAAAAAAGGTTCCTTAAAAGATTCAACACTTCGCTTTAGTAGCCTATACTGGTTTCTTTTGAAAATTTTCTTTTCAGCTTGTCAAGTGTTAGAACATTTTTGATTAAACGTTCGAGTACGTCATAATCAGAGTGTTGCACAGTTACTTCCTTAAATTTTAAATAACAATTATCTTTTGCGTTGGTTACTAATTTTTCAAGTTCTTCATCAAAAACTCCTTTAGTTAAAATCATCTTACCGTTTAGCATTCTTAAATCACAATCAATGCAATACTCGAAATCAAACGTCATTTTTCGTCCTTTTGAGTTTCCTTCACCAAAATATGTTAAATCGGATAATTTGTTGAATAAAACGTCATCAAATTCGATAAAAGAAATCTGTGTTTTCTTAATAATATGTTTATGACTCATATCAGCACCGTTTTAAAAAATAAGAGATATAAAGTGTGTGGAGTAATAGTGTAGTCGCTAATAGTAATGGGAAAATAGTTAATGTTTGACAGCAACTGCTATTTTTGTCCACACTTATCTTTTGCTCCATTATGCTGTTTTGTTTCCGCATTCTGGACAGAATTTGCTGTTTGCAGGGATTGATTTGTTACAGTTAGAGCAGGATATAGTTCCGTCTGAGGGAGACATGAGGGTTGTTCCGCAGCCAGAGCAGAATTTGCTGTTTGCAGGCACTTTTTCGCTACATTTAGGGCAAATGACAAGAGTTGTTACAGTTGCTGTTGCAGGTTGTTGTGGTGTTTGTTGATTCATAATCTGTGGGATAAGTACCATTCCTGCGCCTAATGCACCAGAGCCTCCACCGCCTTTGCCAAGTGATTCAGCTGCACTTTTCATTGTTTCCATACGCAGTAATTCGCTTGGGGCAGTTTGTCCGGTTTTAAGCCAGAAGAGACGTTCACGGTATTCAGGGGTTGTGTCTATACCTTCGAATTTTAGGTCAGTTAGCTCTATACCTACGCGTTTGAAGTAGTCAATTAGGTGGTTTTTGACAATGATACTTGTCTCATCTAGACGTGTGAAGACAGTGAGTAGATCATAGTGACTAAGTTCATCGATAATTTTTTCGTTTAAGTAGCCACGTAAGAAAGTGTTAACTTGCTCAGTGGTGTAAGCGCTTTGTCCGCCTACGATTTCATTTACAAATAATGTAGCGTCTTCGATTTTAAACCAGAATTGGCCATAAGTTTGCAGAGGTGCTAATTCTGTGGTTTGTGCTTTTGTTCCCCATTTTCCAGCAAATATTTTGGTGTTGATGAAGATAACTGAGGCTTTGAATGGTTTGTTTCCGCCAAAACCGGCAATCCTTGTCAGCAATCCAGTGAGTATAGGTAGATTTTGAGTGGTTAAAGTGTGTCTTCCTGGGCCAAAGACGTCGTATGCTTTGCCGTCACGGAAAAACATTGCCATTTGAAATTCTTGTACAACTAATTGAGAGCCCCAAGTGATTTCCTCAGTAGGGCATCGCCAAACTATTGCGTCTGGACCATTGTTTATCCATTCTATTACTTGTGGCATTATTGTGTTACTCCCATTATCACTTCTTTACGTTTATCAAATATATCTTCAAATGCTTCAAGTTTGTCAGTTACAGTTTGAATTTTATTTTTAAGCTCACTATAGTCGCCTTCTATCAATTGAGTCTTGAAGGTGTCAATAGCTGTTGTTAAGGCGTTTACGTAGTCTACTAGTTGATTATCAAAGGTTATCATGCGATCAAGGTTGTCTTCTTTTACTTTTACTATATCAAAGAAGCCACTATAACCATAGGAGGCATGATTTATTTTTTCGGTTACACGATCAATTTTTGCTGTTAAGCGATCCATGTCGGATAAAACATCTAAATAACGGCGATCAGTGATCTTTTGGAATATACTGCGAACATCGTTTTTTGCATGAGACAATTTTAATATTAAATGATTACGCACTAGTTTATCAGATTCACGACGTAGTTCTTTTTCATGATATCCTTTAAAGCCAGGTAAGGCTGCTACAATACGTTCAGAAAGCCGCATTTGGCTTTTTGCTTGTGTATACATATCTTTATTTTCGCTCATTTTTAAATTCCGACCTGTTGTTTCCGATATAGGAAAAACGCTACTTAAAAAGCTTATTAAAACATTCAAAACCGTGTTGAGGGAATATCGCCCTTCAATACGTTACCAGATGTTCCTTCAATGATTAACTGATACAGTTTTCCCTTATATTCATATTTGATAAACCATGCAGGCGCATGCAAATACAACATTTGTTTAAGCTCCAAATTAGTAGAGAGCTCTATAACACGGTCAAGGTCTTTCTGAAGAAGAAAACGGTGAAGATGCTCAATCTGTTGCTTAGCTAACTCTAAAGCTTCATCTTTACTTATTTCACTATTTAACACCTTAGCAAAACCCTCAATTTTTCTAAAATCATAGGGAATTTTACCAGCTATAGGCACATTATATTCACGTGTAGGAAACGCTGTTGCTTTTCTTGCTAAAACAAGCCAGTTGTGCTCTTTTTCAATTTGTCCATCTTTTGTTACAGGTGGAGAAATTCTCTCAAAAATACCCTTATATTTAGTGGTAGCAACAACCGAGACCAGCCAAAAAGGCAGATAAACAAGAACATTTTCCTCTATCTTGGATTTTTTAGCTAAATCGCCAGGTTTCATAAAACCGCTACTCATCCAGGATCGAATGCAACTATCCATTCGAGCGGTGTCATAATTGTTTAGGATTAAAGAGTGTTCAAAATTGAAGGCTTGACCAGTTTGGATAACTGTGGTAAAGCCACAATATTTGCATGTAGCTATTATTTCACCAGGTTTGAATTCAGTGGGAGCACCACAATGAGAACAACTGATTTCTTTAGCTACAACAGACATTGCTACGCCCTCAGTTTTTCGCGTTTTAGAATTTCTCTTGCAACTATAACGCCTGAGGCAGATGCTTGAATTAAACCTCTGGTTACACCTGCACCATCACCAATAGTGAACATGTTTTGAATTTTTGTTTCTAAAGAATTGTTTAGTTGCAAGTGACTACTGTAGAATTTGACTTCGACGCCGTAGAGTAATGTGTCTCTTGAGTGAACACCGGGGGCAATCATGTCAATTGCTTGAAGGATTTCGCGAATGCCTACTAAGTGGCGGTATGGTAAAACAAAGCTTAAGTCGCCAGGTGTGGCGTTTTTAAGTGTTGGCTGTACTACGCTACGTGCGATGCGTTCATGAGTGCTACGTCTACCAGCAGTTAAGTCGCCTAAACGTTGTACCATGACACCCCCGCTAAGCAGATTTGAGAGGCGAGCTATGTATTTACCGTAAGCAATTGGTTCTTTAAAGGGTTCAGTAAATTGAGTACTAACCAGAATAGCAAAATTAGTGTTGTTTGTTTTGCTTTCTGCTTGGCTACCACCGTTTACTGTTATAACACCATCATAGGATTCTGTTGTCACCTCACCGTAAGGTGAGACACAGAAGGTACGAACTTGATCATCAAATTGTTTGGAGTAATAGATTAGTTTGGGTTCATAGAGAACTTTAGTTAGTTTTTCCATAGCTGAGGCTAAAACTTCAACACGAACGCCTATGTCAACGGGATTGTTTATAGTTTGTAATCCGCGTTTTTGAGCTTCAGTCTGTAACCATTCAGCTCCGCCCCTGCCTGGAGCAATAATTACATAAGTTGAGTAATATTTTTCGCCAGATGCTGTTTCTACACCTTGAATTATGTCGTTTTCAATAAGTAACCCTTTAACATCTGTGTTAGGCTTGAAAACTACTTTACTTGATAAAGCGTTAAACATGCGCTTTAAAACTTCAAGACACTTATCAGTACCCATATGGCGAACTATTTGTTTTACAAGCTTTAAACCTGCATGAGCAGCTTCTTTCTCTATCCTGTTTACTTCCTCATTTTCAGCGCCATAAACAGTCTCACTGGCACCAAATTTAAGATAAATTTCATCACAATATTTTACAAGATCAGCTAACTCGTTAGTTGAAACGTACTGATTTAACCAGCCACCAACTTCTGTTGATAAAGTAAGCTTACCATCGCTATATGCACCTGCACCGCCCCACCCTGCAAGAATAGCACATGGCTCACAATGCACACACTCAAAACCCCGCTTAGAAGGACACCTACGATTATCAATCTCTTGCCCCCTATCCAAAACAAGAACCTGCAAATTTGCCTTTTCAGTCAATTCTAAAGCTGAAAATATGCCTGCGGGACCTGCGCCAACAATTATTACATCATATTTCAAAGAGTAACGCTCCGTATGGAAATCCAAAAATAAATACAATCAGTAGCATATATTTGTTAGCAAAAAACAACCAACAAAACACGATTAAAACCAACACCAAAAAGAGTTGTCTTAGAGTCAGCCAATTAATAATCAAAATCTACGTCATTATTTTAGCAAGATCAGATATTAAATAATCGACATAAACGAACTAAACAGCAACTTTTTACATATATATA
>WREZ01000108.1 GCA_009779045.1 Candidatus Bathycorpusculum sp.
GGTGGCGCGTCGTATGAGTCATCTATGAGTTTTATGGTGAATTGTGGTGTAGATGGTTTTTGTACAGCTTGCACACTCATAGGTACAAGTGAAAACAGAAATAAACTTGACAACATTAAAAATGTTAATGTTACTGTTAAAAACCTGTTTAGGTTAGTCATATTTAGTTTAATATGTTTGGTCAAATAAAAATTTTTTGCGGTATCAGGTGTTGGGGTGAAACTATTTTGTGTTGGTTTGTGTTGTTTGTTACTTCTATGGTATGTATTCAGCTCACACGGTTTTATAGACGTTAAATTAAAGCGTGTATCATAAACATGTATGTACAACCATTGTTATATGGATAAAATCTACACGAAAAATTAAGCGCTGTAAAAAAATGAACAAACTAAAAACATGTTTTCACCGAAGCTGAATACACACCAGATAGAAAAGAGGTAAAATTTGTGATAGGGGTAAGTTGTTAAAAAATAAAAGAAATTGATTGTTTGTTTTTGGTTTTGACGATTTGTGCCTTATGCTTTTTTGCTTAAGGTGATCTCCATCGTGGAAACCATTCTGGATTTGTTCTCGCCTTCACGTGGTGGCATCTCAGCGGTGCCGATGGCAATTCTGCTCACTTTGAGGTCTTTAACAAAACGGTTTCTTGCAATTTCAGCTACGTCAACAGCTGTAGTGATTGCTTGACCTCGTGCTTTCAAAGTGATTTCTTTGAGGTTGCCTGAAGAGAGGCTTGTTATAATGGCTAGAACATAGCTCATTGGAGGTTTATTTCCAACGAAGATTACATCTGCGTTTTCAGTCATATTGTTTTACTCCTTATGTTGCTTTGTGTAACGCTACTGCTTTGCGCGCTAGTGCGCAACAGAACGTTACCATTCTATTAAGTTATTAACTTCCTTATAAGTTCACTGAAAATGTCGCGGTTAAAAAACGAGTTTTTGTACTAAAATAGGTTTAAAGGGCATCTTTTGGAAAGGCTTTTTATTATAGCAGCAGTAATTGGCAATAAGTATCAATTAAATTTGAAGGACCAAGATGTGTTAACTAAACTTAAAAAAAGAATTCAAGAAATGTTAGGCACTGAAGCAAATGTTGCATATAGGTTAGGGCTTACGCCAAATAAAATTAGTGTCATAGGTTTTGTTCTGTCTTTGGTGTCTGCTGTTGCATATGTTGTGGTGCCAATGCGACCGGTTTTGTTTTTGGTTTTAGCAGTGGTGTTTATGTTAGCGTCAGGTTTCTGCGATACTATGGATGGTATAGTAGCTAGGAAGTTTAATCAGGCCTCTGTGTTTGGGGCTTTTTTTGATTCAGTTTTAGATAGGTATGCTGATGTAGCAATTTATGCAGGAATAATTGTTAGTGGTCTATGTAGTCCTGTGTGGGGACTTGCAGCTTTGGCAGGTTCAGTGCTTGTTAGTTATACGCGGGCGCGGGCAGAAGGGGTTGGGATAAAAATGGAGTCTGTTGGGTTTGCTGAGCGTGCAGAGCGTATGTTAATTTTAGGTGTTTTTACTATTTTGGCAGTGTTTTATCCGCATTTTGTGTCTGCGACACCGATGTCATCGTCAAATGTTTTAGGTATTTTTACATTTGGTGCAGGGTCTTATTTGCCAGTTTTAAATGTGGGTATAATAATTTTAGCGGTGATTACAAATATTACAGTTATACAAAGGGTGTATTATGTGTTTAAAGTGTTAAAAAGTAATAAAAAGAATTTTGTTATATAAGAAAAGTTTTATCTTCTGTGGCCTTTTGAGTGGCGTTCAGCTTCAGCTCTTACTTTAACGATACCGCGGTGTACTGCACATGATATACAGTAATATTTAGTATCGACCCAAGAGGCTAAGAATGTTCCTTTTTGTCGAAGTTCCTTTGCTAATTGTGGTTCAACAAAAGATACTCTTCGCGTTGATCGCTTTGCTTTGTCACGCGGCACCATGGCCCCACAATTTACGCATTGAACAAGACTACTACTTCCTTTGCTTCCTTTTGCTCTTCCTCGACTTTTTCGTTTAACTGGCATTATTTTTAACCTCTAATTCTTTTATTTCAAATATAAGTTAACTGTCTTATATATCTGCCCTTAATTTTAATAAAGAAGCAAGGTTTGCTTTAGGATTTATCTTAGGAACAATCGCGCCAATTGCAGAAGTCATCAAAGATGTAACACCTGGACCATGTCCAGCAGTCACACAATTAGCGTGAACTATCACACCAACAGAAACTGCGCCTTTCCTATAAATTCTACCATAAGAATGATCTGCATCCAATATAGCAACAAGAGCCCCAAGCCGCAAATCTTCAAGCCCAAACTGCTCAACAATAGAAGTGTCAAACAATTGAATATCATAATCACCACTATTAACCTGATTAGCACCCAAACCAGAACCCATGATGCTAGCAGGTATAACATGAGTAACAGGAACCTCAAGCATACCCCCGTTAACATATGGGTTTATTGCATCAAGCAGACAAGGGTCCATATTTACCAATTTTATATCAGGAAAATCCAACAATTTTAAACCAGTACCATAAGCCTTTATTTGAATTTTATCACCAATTAGAAGCCTATCAACAATTTCAGGGTTAAAATCAATTAACACATGCTCTATACCACCATGTTTACCCGTTACAGTACCAATTTGACCCTTAGCATCCCCACTAGCAACAACCGCCTGATTCCCAATACATGACAAAATATTGTAAGCAGTATTTGCCGCACCACCAGAACGGACATCATTTTCTTTATTAGTAGTACTAACACAGGGCTCCACATGATCTGCTTCCCAACCACACGCAAAATCGCCAACACGAAGATTATATGTTATCCCACCTACACCAGGCAATATACATGGAACCCCATTGGTTGAAATATTGTAAACATTTTTTGTCGTGGGACTTGCTATTTCGCCTACAACAGAGAGCTTTACTAGTTTTTCACGGTTCGTTCTCAGCATTAAAATCATCGCTCAGATTCGAGTAAAAAAGATTAGAGCACAATATAAAACTTGCAGACCCCCAGCAGTAATTTTGTAAGCATCATGTAGACAACTCTTAAATTACACTTTTCTTATTTTAAACATGAACATCAGTTATAAAGTGGATGAACAATGGCAGAATTTGGTTTAAAAACAAAAATGCTAGTAAAAGATGTGATGAATAGCCCAGTAATAACTGCTGACGATAATGAAACAGCAAATAACATAGCAGTTACAATGGATAAAGCAAAGTTAGGAGCAGTAATTATTACCAACAATGAAGGAAAACCCATTGGAATTATTACTGAACGTGACCTTGTAGTTAGGGTTATTGCAAAAAACAAAAAACCCGATGAAATCAGAGCAAAAGAAATCATGACCACTCCACTTATAACAATTGATCCTGAGACCACCATAAGCGATGCAGCAAGAGAAATGAACCGCAAAAATATAAGGCGCTTAGGGGTGTTCTATAAAGGCAATTTGACAGGCATAGTTTCAAACAAAGACTTACTAGGCGTTATGCCAGAGCTTATGGAAATAACACAAGAACACACACGCATTGAAAACGCAAACATAACAGAAGAACAAGAAGAAAACTCACAGTCAGGCTATTGTGACAACTGTGAAATTTACTCTGAAAACCTCAAAGCACACAATGGACAAAACATATGTGACGAATGCCGCATAGAGCTCGAACAAGAAAAATAACAATTTAAAGCCCAATTGGGCACAAACACTTTTTAATTATATACATCGCATACTCTTACTATATCACGTGGTTCTCTTGATTGCTGATTTAGTCTTAAACAACGCTAAAGCATACATTAAAGGCGAGATTCTCGAATGTAGTATAGCTATTGAAGAAGGCAAATTCATCAAAATCGGCAGACACCCTCAAATGCCCAACGCTGACCAAAAAATTAACTTGCAGGGCATGTTGACGCTACCAGGCTTAATAGATACACATGTACATCTTAGAGATGAAAAAAAAGAGTACAAAGAAGATTTTATTTCAGGAACCTCAGCTGCAGCTGCAGGAGGCTTTACTACTGTACTGGATATGCCAAACAATCAACCTATAACCAACAGTGTCCAAACGCTAAAAAACCGTTTAGAAATAGCAAAAAGAAGAACAATAATTAATGTGGGATTATATTCAGAGTTTCCAAAAAATTTGACAGAACTACCTTTGATCAGTGGTGAAGGCGCAGTAGGGTTTAAACTGTTTATGGGCAATCAAGTGGGAGATTTAAACATTGATGATGATCAAGCCTTAAAGAGCGGTTTTAGAGCTGCAGGGGAAGTTAATGCGGTCATTGCTATTCATGCTGAAGACAAGAATCAAATTATGTTCAATACGCAGAGACTCAAACAAGCTAAACATAATGACCCTAAAGATTTTCTTGCCGCTCATACAGAGAAAGTAGAAGTGCAAGCCATATCACGAGTACTTAAAATTAGTGAAGATATAGCAGCAGATGTACAACTGCATTTTTGTCATGTTACTAGCCAACAAGGGTTAGAAATAATTAAGTATGCAAAAAAAGCAGGTAAAAAAATCACCTGCGAGGTTACGCCTAACCATTTAATGCTGACATCGTTAGATGTTGCGTGCTATGGCATGATGGCCATTATGATGCCGCCTCTGCGAGACAGAAGCCATAAAGAAGCTTTGTTAGAAGGGGTAAATCAAGGTGCCATTGACACTATTGGTTCAGACCATGCACCACACACCATTGAAGAAAAAAATGCAAGCAGCGTTTGGGAAGTAAAAGTGGGTGTACCAGGATTAGAAACGACGCTACCTCTGATGTTAACATTGATCAAAAAAAATCGGTTGACTCTTCAGCGACTTGTCGAGTTACTTGCAGAAAAGCCTGCGGAAATTTATGGTTTAACCAATAAAGGTAAAATAGTGCAAGGCAAAGAGGCAGACCTAACAGTTATAGACTATAACAGACAATGGAAAATTACAGCCTCAAAATTCAAATCTAAAGCCAAATTTTCACTCTTTGACAATTGGGAAGTAATTGGCAAACCTACAAAGACCTTCGTAAACGGTATGTTAGTTATGGATGAAGGGGAAATTGTTGTCAAACCAGGTAGTGGGAAGGTTATCCGAAAAGAAAAAGTGAAAACTGTCTAAACAACGTA
>WREZ01000109.1 GCA_009779045.1 Candidatus Bathycorpusculum sp.
ATAGGTTAATTATTTTTTATAGTTAAAAATGCCAGATTTAATAATAGTATCGCTGAATAAGTTTAGCGAAGTATCATTTTAACAAATTTTTCTGGGTCAAAAGTTTCTAGGTCTTTGTATGTTTGGCCTACGCCAATGAAGAGGATTGGTTTTTTTGTGACATATGTTACACTTAGAGAGGATCCGCCTTTGATGTCAGCGTCGACTTTTGTTAGTATTGTTGCATCGATACCTATTGCGTTGTTGAATTCTTCTGCTTGCATAACTGCGTCGTTACCAATTAGGGAGTCTACTGTGAAAATTACTAGATCGGGTTTTACGACACGTTTGACTTTGATAAGTTCATTCATTAGGTTTTGGTTTGTTTGCATTCTGCCTGCGGTGTCGATTAAAACAACGTGTATGCCGTGTGCTTTGGCGTGGTTTATGGTGTCGAAGGCTACTGCTGCAGGGTCGGCGCCGTAGGTGTGTTTGATTACGCGTATGCCTAGTCGGCGTGCGTGTTCTTCGAGTTGTTCTATGGAGCCTGCGCGGTATGTGTCGGCGCCTGCTAGGACCACGGAGTGGCCTTTTTCTCGCAGGTATTGTGCGACTTTGGCTATGGTTGTCGTTTTTCCTGTGCCGTTAATTCCAACAAACATTAAAACGTAGGGTTCTGTTTGTTGGCGTTTTTCGGAGATTTTTTCCATAAGGTTTATGCGTTTATCGGTTTCTAGAATGTCAAGGAGTACTTGTCGTAGGTTGTCTTCTACGAGTTGTTTGCGGTCGTCGAGTCGTTTTATTGCAGCTCCTGTGAGTCTTTTTTCTAGTTCGTCGCAGATTTTGTCTGCTACTGGGAATGCAACGTCGTTTTCGGCTAGGGTCATTTTGAAGTCGGCTAAAATAGGGTTAAGGTTGTCTGCTTTAAGCTCAGTCGTGGTTACTTTTGTAACTAGTCCTTTGAAACCAGACTTGAGCTTTTCAAACATGTACTTATGCGTTCCTTTGTTTGGCGTTTGTAAGTAAGCTCTCTATTCGTCTTTGGCCTGAGTTTAGGCGTTCGGCGATTTGGTTAAACTGTGTTTGTGCAGCCTGTAGAGCTTTTGTTAATTCGTCTAATCGTTCTTTGAGGGTTGTTTTTGCGTCGGTTAGAGATTTTTCTACGGAGACGCCTGCGCCTAATCCGACTATTATTTTGTCGGGGTTGGTAAGTTTTACTTGTACATAAGAGCTGCCGCCTATGGGTACGAGCATTTCGGCGTTTTCTTTTTCTTGTTGGAGGCCGTCAAGTGTTGTGTTAGCGTATGTTAGGTCAGCTAATGCAGCATTTAGCATGTTAATTCGTTGTTGTAGGGCTTCAGCTGTTTGTTCTAAATAGCGCATTTCTACGCTTAGTTTTTGAAGTTCTTCTTGATTGTTTTTGCTGTTAGCCGCCAAATTGTTTACTCCCCAAGAACTAGTTTCTTAAGGATTTCGTCTTCGATTTTTTCTGCTGGAACTTCTACGACGGATTCAATTGTTATGTGGCATCTTTTTACGCGGTGTTTGCTACCTATCTCTGTATATATTTTCTCTGTGGCGTGTTCTTTTTTTTCTGCCAAGAGTTCTTTTGCAAACGGCGTTGCTAAGTTTGGTTTGTGTATTTCACCGGTTACTTTGAAAACTTTCATTTATTCTACTTCCTGTACAACATCCATTGCATTCCCAATTATAAACATCTCGGGTCCAGTTGTCATAGAACCAGCAACAGCATTGTGACTATTTGCAATAAGGCCTGTGCCAACGTATGGAATCCCGCAGTTAATTGTGCCAACGTCAATGGGTACTTTAAAAGCTTGTTCTAGAATTTTGCGTTCTTCTTCTTTTAGTAAAGGATGTGTTAATACGCCCTTATTTGTAGCAGTAGCTAAAGAACCCACATAGGGTAGTCCAGCGATTTCTGTTTGTAGTACTTCTACATCAAGGGTTTCAGCGATTTTTTTAATGTCAGTTTCTTTTATATGAGGATCAGCAACAGCGCCTTTATCACTTGCTAAAATCAAGTTGCCATAGGCAGTTTTTTTGGTGTCCATAATAGTTATAGTACCATCAAAAACGTTGCGGATTTCGGTTAATTCTTCTTCTCGAATAGAGTTAGGAAGTATCATGCCATTAGAGTTAGCACATACAAGTGCGCCCGCTAATGTAGAACCGTTAATGGAGGTGTATGCTAATTTTACTTTTAGCCAATCGGCAAATTCTTGGGCCTTTATTTGAGGCATTGCGCGTGGAATTATTGCTATATTTTCTGTTGCCAGCGAGTATACGCCTATACTTACGCTTCCAACGATACTTGATAAGTATACGGTCAAGACTATTCACTTTAATTGTTTAATAAGCGTAAATATTACAAAGTATAGCGCAACGGTTAATTGAGAAATAGCTCTGTAAATTTTTCGCCTAACTTAGGGTTGTAAGTTTCTAAATTCATACATTTAAAGCTTCGTAAAATAAAAGGAGTTTTAGGCTTTGTTTGTGAAAATTGTGGGTTTTATTTATTATTAATAAAAGAAGAATGTTGTTGTTTATTCAGCTTCTGCTAAATAAACTGTGATGGTGTCGTCTTTAGCTTTTGTTACGCGGACGCGTATTTTGCGTGGGGGTTTTTCTATGCCTTTTGACCAAATTTTTTCGTTAACTTCTTCAGTTATGATCAATTGGGGCAGTTCGTCTTCTTCTGAGACTGTTGTGGCCATTTTCATGTGTTTTGCTACAAAGATTTTAAGTAGCTGCATTGCTCGTGGAGCGCGTTTTTTTGGTGGACGAACTAGAGCTTTCTGAAGAGGGATTGTGTATATTCTTTCTGTGACTATATCGTCGTCGTTTGATTTCTTTTTTGGTTTCTCAGTTTTTGCTTCAACTGCTTCTGGTTCTTCTATATCAGCAGCAGCAGTGGTTGTAGGCATTATTTCGTTTTGTGTAACTGTAGACTCTTCAGGTACTTCCAGTAACTCTTCTTTTGTTTCTTGAATTATTTGCTGTTCTTCTTGAGCGTTAACCATCAATGTCATGTCCTTATGCTTTTATTTTACTTGTGCGCCAGTTCCTTCTATTTTTAGGAGTTGTTCTGACTTTGCCGTCAGTTCTAGCGACTACCCATGTTGGAACAGATGATGATTCTTTTGCTGCTTTAGCTAAACGAAGCTTTTTTGCAGGTGGTTTAACTCTTGCCATTTTCTCATATCCTTGTAATTTTTGTTTCTCGCTTGCGTGATTGAAGCTGCAGCAGTATTTGTTTTAGCTGTGTATCAGATAACGGTATAGGTAATTTACCCATTTGAGCCATCTGAATTAGCTGCAGTTCAATTTGTTCGGTAAATTCAGCTTTAACCATTTTTAGGTTATTGAGCCGTTGCCTTGCTTCAGGAGATAATATCTGCCTTAGTAAGGCCTGTTTTTGAGCTTCAATTTTTTCTTCAGCTTGAGCTTGCCTTTGTTCATCGCTTACGCGATTTTGCATAGACAAAAGTTTTCGTTTTCGAATATTCTCAAGCTCATCATCTGACATCTTACTTATTCGCCTTGATATTTCTTAAGCTCAGGGATAGTTTTTATCAATTCTTTTGCCAAGTCACCAGCGATGTCTTGCAATAGTTTGCGACCCTTTGGAGACATTTTTCTGCCTTCTGGACGGCTGGTAACGACTAAACCAGCTGCCTCGAGCTGTTGAAGAATTTTGCGGATATTACTTCCACCGGCTTTTTTAACACCATCAGGTTTACTGCCACGGTTCTTTCTTCCACCGTAATCAGCCCTTAAGTCTTCAAGACCAATTGGCCCATGAAGGTAAACTTTACGCAGAACAGATGCACTACGTACATACCACCAATCTGGATTTTGTGGTTGTTTTTCAACGTGTATACCTGTTTTAGCTACGTCTGTCCATGATAGTGGTTGAACTTCATCGACATTTTCCTTTAGATATTTAGCTAACCGATCGATGAATTTGAATGCTGGTACGTCATGAGGAGTTGTCAAGATGCTTTTGTCCCTTTTAGTTTTTCCTTGCAGTAAAACAATGAAGCCTAATATAAATATTCTCTGAACATTGAATAAACTATTGTACAGTTTTCCAAACTATAGCTAGTTTAGCAGCCCTTACCACCAAATAAAGAGAAATAATAAGGCGAATGCTTCACCACTATTTCATTACACAGCTAAGAAGATGCTGAAGTAGCAGTTGTTGTTTGACGTCGTTTTCTGAAGAGTATAAAAACATGACCTCGTACTTCGACAAGTGCTGACTCTGTTTGCTCAGCTGCTTGCATAGCGATACTCTGTGCTGTATTGGGATCTGTTAAGGCTGCGGGGAGGATCCTAATTTTTACCATCTTGTTTTTTTGGAGCTGCTTTTCGACTTCGGCTGTTAACTGTGCTGTTAGACCATCTTTGCCGATCCATATAGTCGGGTTTTCGTCTTTTAGTACGTGCCTGACGTGTTGTTTCATTCGTGTTGTAATGGGTTTACTCATTTTTTGTGTTGCCTCCTTTTTTCTTTCTAATTGGTATACGTAGGTGATAACCGCAGTTTAAACATGTTACTACTATGTGTGGTTCTCTTTTTTGTTGGATACGTATACGGCAGTTATATCCGGCAGTAAGTAAGGTGTTGCAATGTTTACATATACGACGTTTGTATTTAGTGGGTAGTGGGAGTCGGGCGGACATTGCTACTTTTTGTGCGTTTTTGAGGTATTGTGTTGCGAGCCTGGGGTTAGTTTTGTTTATGGTTTCTGCTTGTGTGAATAGTGTGTCTATGCGTTGTTGTGCAATTTGTTTTATGCTTAACGGTTTAATGGAGCCTTTCAAAGTTATCAGCAGCCTAATTTGTGTGTGGAGTTAACGTAAATTTATACGTTCAAATATTTTGTTGTTGTTTTTATAAGTAAATAGTTGTAGTTAAGGTTTACAACTAATAAGTTTAATTGCTAGGTTATTTGTAGTAATTTTTGTTTTTTAGTGTACTATGAATAATAAGAAACGTGCATAATTATCGTGTCCACAATTTACTAGATTATTACAGTTTAGATTACGTAATTGGATTTGGTGTGTGGTTATAGGTGAAGTGTTGTTTTTGTTTGCTTGCTTGTTTGTTTGTTTG
>WREZ01000110.1 GCA_009779045.1 Candidatus Bathycorpusculum sp.
TATAAAGATACACTTTACGGTTCATGGAACTACTGGAAAAAAGTAAATTCCGATGCTAAAGGAAATATTGATGAATTAAACATGGAAATTCCTGACCTAAAAAAATCCTCATATGCAGGTGACTACTCCTCTGGTTCATCTCAGATAATGTTTAGAACAGAAATTAATGGCAAAATCTTTGCATATGCATCATACACACAATATTCACGTGGACTAAAACAAGTCGGAACCCAAACAGCAACAGCACTTTACGGCAACGGCACAGATTTTACTAACTATAACATGAAAGTTAAACCTGGCGACACTATAACAATTGCGGGTCAATACTTCTATCCAGGACTCATTAACATCCGATGGGACGGACAAGCATTAGTAAACACTGTAACATTAGACCAATGGAAAGAAACAACACCATTAGGCTCCGCAATCGCCAACGCCCAAGGCTCATTTAACACAACAATAACAATACCAAAAACAGATAACGGACTCCACTGGGTATCCATAGAAGACATGCAAACAAACTTTATAATCCGACTACTCGTAGAAGCAGGCACAACACCAACACCAACACCAGATACATCATCGCCATCAGAACCAAAACCATCATCATCACCAAAACCAACATCAAATAAGCCGACACCTGTAATTAATCTTCAATGTAGAAGTATACCGATAGATACAGGATATAGAGTAGAAATCAGTGGTACATGTTCAAATAATAATATAGGACTTACAAACAATGAAATTCAACTATACAGCAGCAAAAACGGCGGAAAAACTTGGGAACCTCTAGCAGTAGTTAACACAAACAATGAAGGTAAATTTACTGCAACATGGATTTCACTTACATCAGGAACCTTTTTGATAAAAGCTGAATGCCCCGCAAACACAGAATACAATTCAGCAACAGCAACAGTAAATTTGGTTATTGAACCATTTATAGGAAATAATAATGGAGAAAACATATTCACAATAACATCAAATTCAACTATAAGCGAACTTATTTTCAATTCGAAAACCAGCGAACTAAGTTTCATAGCATCAGGAAACACAGGATCAACTGGATATGTTAGTATAAATATACCAAAAACACTCATAAAAGATGTCTCAGACCTTAAAGTCTACCTTGACGGAAAAGAATTAACCTACAACAGCTCACAAGAATCAGATACATGGGTCATCACCATCACATACACGCATAGCACTCATACAATCGTTATGCAATTAACTAACAGCAATCTACAAAACCAAAATCCACAGTCTATACAGTTATGGACAACTATCATAGTTATTGCTATAATAGGCACAATAATAACCGCAGTTGCAATCATTACAAGTCTAAAGAAAAAACAACACAACAAAAACTAACCATCCTTTACTCTATTTACAGATATACAATAAGAGAAAACAAAAAGTCGTGATAAGATTTAAAATCTATAGAAAAGAGAAAAGTTTTTCCGTATTCAAGTAACTTACAGTAAGAAGATAAGGGAGTTAAATAGCGTGAGTATTGGGGAAGAGCAACCAAAAAGTAGGTCACCGTTAACAGTAATGGCTATAAGTTATTTTAAGAAAAAAGGTTACAAAGTTAACTATGAAAACGCCACCATAGAGGGCTCAAGTGGTATGCCACGTCATTTTGATTTAATAGTAAAAAAAGACCGCAATGAACAAGGTGTTTGGATACGTGACTGGAATCGCACTATAGGCATAAATGTCATAATAACCCTAGACACTACATCCGAAGATGCAGGATTAACTAATCCCATTATAATTGGCGAAAAATTTAGCGACCACGCAAAATCCTACGCTAACCGCCGAAAAATCGAGTTATTAACAAAACAAAAAATAGAACCCCTAAGATAAAACAACAAAACATCAACAGCATTTAACCCTTAAGATATTGCTCAGTTAAAACCTCCCGCTCCAAAAAATCTAACCAGTCTACAACACCACCACAAAAACATTCCCGCTCCCCTAAAAGAATAGAAAAAAGCTCATCAACAGATTGCTCAACAGATTTTCCCGTAACATCAACCTCACATACCTTACCTGTTTGCGTCTGTAACGCTTCAACAAGACATACATCTAAAATTTCAGCAGATAAATTTTCAAACATTTTAGCTTCAGAGAAGCCTTCTTTTTGCATGTACTCTTTAAGCTCAACAGGGTTTCGTCGTAACACAAAAACACATGAAGAAAGACCATCAGGCACCACAGATGCTGCAAAATGACCATCAACCACCACAGAACAAACAGACTGACTAATAGTGACTGCAAGTGCTTGACGCATTTTCTCCTCATCTACAATAAGAGTATTGCGTTCTGTATCTTCACCAAGAGTTAAACTGTTTTGTTTAGCATAATCAGTCAAATTAACATAAAACGCGTCTAAACGCTTTGCAAACTGCTTTGCTAAAGTAGTTTTACCCACACAAGGCGTACCAACAACAAGAATAACATACTTCATACAAGAACAATAACACAGGCAATAATTATCAATTACGCAACAACACGCAATATTAAAAAAATGAAGCGCCGAGAATGGGATTCGAACCCATGCGGACCGGATGATCCACGGGCTCTCAAGGCCCGCGCGTTAACCACTCTGCCATCTCGGCAACGGTCTAACAGTAATCAACATTGAGGTTTATTATTGTTGTGTTTACTTAAGGGGTCTAATTATTCAACATATATGACATAGCTAAAAATGTAACAATTTATGGATCAAAACCAAAAGAGCGGCGAAGCCAGTACGAGTGTGGCAATTTTATAATTTTAATTTGTAACGGTTAATTTTGTATTTCTGTAGGTGAGGTGGTGAATTTGTGTATTTGTTGTTATTTTGCAAGAAATCTATATGTACTTCGTTGTTTTTTATTTAAATAGAGTCGTCGGAACAATGCTGAAGTTTAAATGTTCTATTTGTGGGTATATTTATGATGAGTTAGTAGGTATTCCAGAAAGGGGTATTATGTCCCAAACGAAATGGGAGACTCTTTTGGACAGTTTTGTTTGTCCCATTTGTGGAGCGTTAAAATCAGCATTTAAGCGTTATGAGGAAAACCCAGTGGATCTGGCACCATCGTTAGTTAATGTAAATGATGAGCGTCATGTTGAAAATTTTGAAGAAATGTCTGCTGGTGAGATTTCAGTTATTTGCTCTAGTCTTGCCAAGGGTTGTGAAAAGCAGCATCTTACCGTTGAGATGGAGGCGTTTAATAAGCTTGCAGATTATTTCAAATCAAAGACCACTATAAAACAAGCTAAAACATTAAATAATGTTACTAATATGCTGGATAATGATATAAACAGAGATTTTGTCTCCGCTAAGACTGCAGCACAAGTCAATATGGACCGGGGTGCGTTGCGTTCTCTTGTGTGGAGCGAAAAAGTTAGCACTATAATGAAAATGCTACTTGATCGTTTTGTTAAAGAGGGTGAGACCATGTTTGAAAATACTAAGATGTGGGTCTGTGATATCTGTGGTTTTATATACATAGGTGATATTTCGCCAGAAATTTGTCCAATTTGTAAGGTTCCTAATTTCAAAATTATTGAGGTAGAGAGGAGTTAACATATGCCTGCATATAGAAATGTTCGACTTTGCTCAAAAGACTGTATGTGTCTTTATGTCTGTCCAACTGGTGCAACAGATACAGAGAATAGTGTCATTGATGTAACAAAGTGTATTTCAGGATGCATGGCGTGTGTGTATGCCTGTCCATCGGGTGCAATCTCAATGACCCCCGATACATATCCGCCTCAACAGTTAAAAACAGAGGCAGTTGTTGCAGCTCAACGTGCATTGGGATATAGTAAAGTACAACAGGAGTGTATAGCAGATGCCGTTGTTGCATCCTCTGATAGTGCAGTTACAAAGCAATTTGCCAGAGCGGTGGCGAAATCTAACCGCCGTATGGCAGAGGACATACTACGCGAATCGGGCTATATGCTCCCACAAAGTAATGAAGTGCATGAATTACTTAAAGCAATGCTCGAAAATACCTCACCAGATTTTCCAAAAGACACAGTAAAACTATTACTTAGTAAACTACAAAAAACAAAGTAACAAATGGAGAGATAAAAAATGTCTAACTTGAAAGGAACAAAAACTGAAAAAAATTTAATGGATGCCTTTGCCGGCGAGAGCCAGGCAAGAAATAAGTATACATATTTTTCTTCCAAAGCAAAGAAAGAGGGCTATGAGCAGATAGCAGCTATCTTTGATGAAACAGCAAACAACGAAAAAGAACACGCAAAAATGTGGTTCAAACTACTATGTAACGGCGAAATTCCCACAACTGCTGATAATCTTAAAGCTGCAGCTACAGGTGAAAACAGTGAATGGACTGATATGTACAAACGCATGGCCGCTGAGGCAAGAGAGGAGGGCTTTAACGACATTGCTGTTTTGTTTGAATCTGTAGGTAAAATTGAAAAAGCACACGAAGAACGTTACCTTAAATTACTTAAAAACCTTGAAGATCAAACAGTATTTAATAAAAAAGAAAAAGTCATATGGATCTGCCGAAACTGTGGTCACATCGTAGATAGCGAAAATGCTCCAAAAGAATGCCCTGTTTGCGCCCATCCACAAGCGTACTTTGAACTAAGGGTAATCAATTATTAAGGAGACAAAAACATGGCAAATGGCACTCAGAAATTTTATGTTTGTAAGCGCTGTGGAAATCTAGCAGAGCTTATCAATAACAAAAATGTGCCAATGATATGTTGCGGCGAAAAAATGTCAGAGCTTGTACCTAATACCGTGGAAGCAAGTGTAGAAAAACACCTACCTGTTGTAACTAAGACTACCGCAAATAGCATAAGCATTCAAATCGGCAGCGTACTACACCCTATGGAAAACCAACACCACATAACATTTGTGTACATAGAATCTGAACAGGGCAGACAACGCAAATACTTAAAAACTGGCGAAGAACCAAAAATCGAATTTAGCTTTACAAACGACAAACCCCTAGCCGTTTACGCATATTGTAATCTACATGGACTATGGAAAACAGACATAAAATAGCATGTTTAAAAAACATGCCCATTTTTATAAACACATCACAACACTATTTTGCCAATGCATATGTTGTATACTAA
>WREZ01000111.1 GCA_009779045.1 Candidatus Bathycorpusculum sp.
GGCTCTTTTTGTTAGAGTTTAAAATTTCATGCAAATTTTATACATCACACAGGATTACAACTACATGTTTATGATACACACTTAAACCTTAAACCTATAAAATCTGGCGAGCTGAATACATACAACTGGGGTATGTTGTGTTTGTTGTGTAAGTTTAGATTAGTAGCATGTGTTGTTGTTATTATTGGGGGACTGTTGTTGTTTATTGGTAACTATTTATGGGTTTTTAGTTATAATTGTGTTTGTTTTCTGTAGTTGTATTTTTAATTGTTTTCTTTTTAGGTTAGATTGGAAAAGACTTATCTTTGTTTGTTTATTATTTTTTTAGTATTCTCTGGTGATGGTGTTTGCTTTGAAGTTTGATTCACAGAAAATATCCATCTTGGTTTGCGTGTTTGTTGTAGCTTTTGTACTTCGTGTTTTGTTGTTTTCTTTTCAAGGTTATCATGCTGATATGAATACTTTTGTTTCATGGTTTAATACTGCTGCTAATTCTGGTGTTAAATTTTTTTATACTGATGTAAGTTGGTGTGATTATCCTCCTTTTAATGTTTATTTGTTTTGGGGGTTTGGTTCATTAGCTAAGTTGTTAGGTTTATTTGGGACACCTTTTATTGCCTATATTGTAAAGTTGGTTCCTTGTTTTTTTGATTTGTTGGTTGCTGGTTTAATCTATTTATTTATTCGAAAGCAACTAAGTTTTAAATTAAGTGTCCTATCTGTGATGCTTTATGTTTTTAATCCTGCGGTGATTTTTAATGCTGCCGTTTGGGGGCAGTTTGATGCTATTTATACTCTGTTTTTGTTGTTATCTTTGATTTTTGCGTTAAAAAGTAAGCCTGAGCTTTCTGCGGTAAGTTTTGCTGTTAGTATTTTGACTAAGCCTCAGGCGATTGCGTTGTTGCCTTTAATTGTGTTTGTAATTTTTAAGAAAAACGGTGTTAAACGTTTAATGTTCTCTATTGCAACGTTTACTGCAACTATTTTTGCTGTTATTTTACCAATGCAGTGGAGTAATCCTGTAACTTTTCTTAGTGACATCTATTTTGGTGCATACAGTGGCTATGCTTACACATCTATTAACGCGTTTAATGTATGGGGTTTATTTGGTATGTGGCTTCCTGATGGTAACTTTTTTGTTTTAGGTTGGGTTATGTTTGCGGTTTTTTCGATTTTTGCTCTATATGTTTTAAATAAGCGTTGGGAAAAATCTGGGTCGATGCTTGTATTTTTTGTAGCGTTTATGCTTCTTTTTGCGTTTTTTATGTTACCCACACGTATTCATGAGCGTTACCTATTTCCTGCTATAAGTATTTTGGTTTTGATGTTTCCATTTGTTAAAAAAGCTAGACTTTTTTATAGTGTTATAACAGCGACTTTTTTGACAAATGTTGCTTATGTTTTATACTGGTTAAATCTTTATGTTGAGGCCGGTTACCCTTATGGTCCAAATCTTTCTGGGCACCTAATAGTTATGGTTGTTGGTATAGTTAATGTGCTTATGTTTTTATATGGTTCATTACTATTGTGGAGTGAATTTAAGGGTAAGTCATGTTTAAGAACTGAGCAATTATCTATAGTTAATACGCAGGAAAGGGGGAGGGTCACTAATGAGATACAACTTTAACTTCGGTTTAAACATAGCTAAAAAAGATGTTTTAACAATAGTTCTATTGTCATTGGTTTTCTTCTCTATGGCTGTAACGAATTTGGGTGCAACGCAAGTGCCCTCAAATAGTTTGACAGTAAACAGTGACACTACCCAAGTTGCAATAATAGATCTTGGGCATCCTGATTATGTTAGTAGTATATGTTTTTACATAAGGGATTGTAAAACCAGCAGTACAATAAAAATTTACACAAGCCAATATGATGATGTCTGGTTTGAATGTGCTGCAATTGTTGCTAGTTATCCCTTTGCTTATATGAACTGGAATAATACTTACGTTTATCAAGTAGTCCAGTACATCCGTTTAGAGTTTGAGGCGCCGTCAAATATTGAAATAAATGAAGTGGCTATTCTTAACGGAGATAATCAAGTAATACCTGTTTTTTCAGTTAATAGTGAAAACAGCACCACCTCTAGTTTAGATTTTAATTTATTATTTGATGAACAAAGTCTTGTTGTGTTGCCTAACACTTACATGACTGAGACAATGTTTGATGAAGTGTACTTTACAAGAACATCTGAGCAGTATCTAAATTTACAGTGGCCCTATGAATGGACTCATCCGCCTTTTGGTAAGCTTGTTATTTCCACAGGTATTGCCGCTTTTGGTTTAAACCCTTTTGGTTGGCGTATAATGGGTGTAATTTTTGGAACTTTAATGATACCGTTAATTTTTTTGTTAGGTAAAAAAATGTTTGGTTCTTATATTGGAGGTTTTTCTGCAGCTTTTTTGCTTACTTTTGATTTTATGCATTTTTCAGAGGCTCGTTTGGGTATTACTGATACGTATGTTGTGTTTTTTTCGTTGCTTTCGCATTTGTGTTTCTTTATATATTTTAGTAATGTGATAAAGAAGGGTTGGCAAAATGCAAGTGTTGTGCCTTTGTTGTTTTCTTTTGTGTTTTTTGCTCTTGGTTTTTCCACTAAATGGTTAGTGCTTTTTGGGTTCTTAGGTGAATTAGCTATTTTAGTAATGCTACGTCTCTCTGAGGTGATGCGTTGTAACAATAGTTTTTCAGATAAATTATATGATTTATTTGATTATCGTTACCTTTACCTTTTAGTATTTATTTTTGTAGCTATAGGTGTCTATTTTATAACTTATATCCCTGATGTACTAGCCGGTAGGCCTATTTCTAGTCTAGTTGAGCTTCAGAATTCTATGTATGCTTATCATGCTGATCCTATTGGTCTTGATCATCCCTATTCTTCTCCTACTTGGAGTTGGCCCATAATTATGAGGCCTCTTTGGCTCTACTTTAGCACTTTATCTGGCGGTATGCGTTCAACTATTAGTTTATTTGGTAACCCCGCGGTCTGGTGGGTTGGTTTTGTTGCAATTTTAGCTCTTACGGGTTTTTGTCTCTTTCGAGTTGTTGTTTATATTAGGAAACGTTTTATGCAAAAAATTGAGCTTTCTGTTGTGTTTTTATCTGTTGTTTTCTTTGCTCAATGGTTACCTTACTTTTTTGTGAGTCGTGGTTTATTTATTTATCATTATTATGTTAATGTGCCAATTCTTTGTCTTGGTTCAACCTATTTTATTAGCAAGTATTGGAAATATACCTGGATGAAGCTTGCTGCATTGATCTATTTTATAGCGGTAGTTGCACTATTTGTGTTGTTCTATCCAGTAATCTCCGGTATGCCTGTGTTAACTGTGACGGCTGAGAGTTTAAGGTGGTTTACTCAATGGGTGTTTTAAAAACGCAAAATTTGAACAAGGGATCCTTAGATTGTACCATTGTACTTCCAGCTATAAATGAGGCAGACATACTTGAGCAGGCTGTAAAAAAGATTAGTCAAGCGCTCAAAGCTTGTGGTTGTACTTATGAGATAATAATAGCTGAAGATGGCAGTACCGATGGTACAGACAAGAAAGCTGCTGAGCTTTCACAAAGCTTACCCTGTGTTTGTCACTTGCATAGTGATAAGCGTCTTGGTCGTGGTAAGGCGTTGTCTAACTCTTTTAGACAATCGCATGGTAAGGTTTTAATTTATATGGACGTAGACTTAGCTACTGACCTTAAGCATTTAAGTCAATTAATAAGTGCAGTTACTGTGGAAGGTTATCTGTTAGCGACTGGTTCAAGAATGTTTTCTCAAAGTAAAGCTAAACGTACTTTTACACGTGCTTTTGTTTCTAAAGTCTACAATTTTATGGTGCGTTTAATTCTTAAGTCTAAGGTTAAGGATCATCAGTGTGGGTTTAAAGCGTTTCAGCGTGTAATGTTGTTGTCTTTGCTTGATGAAGTTGATGCTAAGCATTGGTTTTGGGATACTGAGGTTCTTGTTCGTGCTCAACGTAAAGGGTATAAAGTTAAAGAGTTTCCTGTTGAATGGGGTAGTACACGTGAAACTAAAGTTAAACTCTTTCATGATTCTTTTGATATGGGGCTGAAAATTTTCGTTTTATGGTTGCATTTGTCTTTTTGATTTTTACCAATAAATTCTGAGAAATATTTACGTCTGATTTTTAGTTACCTGTGATGTTTGATAAGTATCTGTTTTTGCTTCTTCTAGATGTTTGTTATAAGTTATTTTGTGTATGTTAGTGTTGTGTAGTTAAGTGTTGTATGTTGGTTTTTGTGAAAGTTTGTTAAACATTTTTGGTTGTGGTTAATAATAGTGGTTTAGGCGTTTTTTAGTAGGTATTTGTGATGTATTTTGTTGCTTTTGTAAGAAGCATTAAATCTCAGTTATTAGTTGTTTTCTTTAAGTGAGCGATTATGTTTCGTGTAAGAGTTAACAAAATTGAGTCAAGTCGTGATGTAGATGGAAATCTGGGTAAAAGAATTGAGCTTCTCGAGGAACGTGAGTTAAATCCTTATGTGTTAAGACCGCAAACTGATGAAGCAAAAATGGCGCAAGACATTATGCAAGCTTTGCAACAACAGATGCCTTTCTTGCCTCAACGTCAACAAATAGCTACACCAAAACTTATCTTGTTTCTAACTGAGCAGGAGTATGATAGCTTAGGCATAGTTTTTGATGTAAATCAAGTCTATGAGGTAGTTTTGGAAAATCAGGCTATTCGTTTCAGAAAAGTCTAACTTTTCTTTTCTTATTCTGTTGGGCGAAATGCTGTGTTGTTAGTGTATGTGTTAAAATAGTTTGAAAAATAGCGTTTGGTATGTCAAAAGTGCGTGTTCATATCTATGTAACAGGTAACGTTCAGGGTGTTTTTTTTTAGGCAGAATACTAAACGTCAGGCTCAATATTGTGGTGTCTGTGGTTGGGTTAGTAATTTGTCTGATGGGCGTGTTGAGGCGGTTTTTGAAGGTGAGACTGTGGCTGTTAAAGAAGTTGTAGACTACTGTCATCATGGGCCTTCGTTTGCTAAAGTTGAGCATGTTGAAGTGTTTTTTGAAGATTACACGGGCGATTTTTTAGATTTTTGCGTAAAATAATTAGTA
>WREZ01000112.1 GCA_009779045.1 Candidatus Bathycorpusculum sp.
CTTTTTTAGATGACTTTTGTCACAAATAGTCAATTTTTGTTGCAAAACAGCCACCATCACACCAACCCGTCAATCACTCATTTATAAACATTGGGCCAGTTTTGCTTCATGCGTTTGTCGTGGGTTTCTTTTGGATCTGGATTGTCACTTATGACGTTTTGCTCCAATGTTTTGAGTTTACGGGTTAAAGAATTCATTTTTAGTTGTAAACCTCCCGAGGTTTAGGTATTAGTATGCCGTCTGCTAATTTTTCTTCCAACTCTTTAACACGAGACTCTAACTCTTGATCAGCTAACCCTTGCAGAATGGTTTGCAGAGCACGAATCTCTTTACCCGAATAAGCACTACGCTCCTTAACATTCTCATCTAACTTTGCTCTGGGATTAACACGTTTATCCTCATGCCATACGGCTATATCCCAAAGCTTAGTTAATACGTCTGCTCGTGTAAACAATATTTTTTCTGTCAAACACGCCAACTCCAAACCCCAATAACCAAAACAACCGTGTTTTAAACTTACTCATTTTCCATAACTACAGTTAATGGTTGTTGAAACTTGTAATATTTACAATAATATTCATCTATAAAAAAATTATCACAAAAAACATACAATACACACGTTTTTACTCCAATATATGAAAATATTTTTTGTAACTTGACAACATTTCACAGTTTAACTCATTTAAACCAACAATTTTGCATGCGTTTAGTTCTTAGTGAAAATATGGTTTTATTCTGTGTGTTTTTAGTTGGTTTTTAATTTTTAGCGTTGTTTTTATTCAGCAAAAATTATTGCACATGCATGTTAATATGTATGAACACGCACGAACTAAACACACACAATTTTCCCACTATAAACCAAGGTACTTCAAACAAACCATGACCAGAGAGAAAAGAAAAACCAGCTCTCTTTAAACTCACCAACCAACTCGCCATAGACTTTCTCCAAATCAGCCACATAATCTTTTTCAGAACCAAACTTGGAGATCCTACTTGAATAAAAACATCATAACATCGCCTCGTCTTTTTCTATTGGAACATAGCCTTCTGCATTTGGCTGAGACAATATTTTACAAACATCCTGAGATAAACGAGCATATTCTGCGCGAATTTCTTCACTCGTACAATACCACTCTAAGAACTGATTTACGGAAGATTTTGGATCACCAATAGCATTTCCAAACGCAACATCAGCATTTGCCAGTAACTCCAGAACAAAAATCACCATACCAGACGTAGGAGACGCAAAAACTTTTTGAAGCTGGGAAACAACGTTTTTAGCAATGTCACGTCTTACGTCAAACCAGTAATCACCGTTCTTTAAACGTTCAATTATCACTTTACTCTCCGGTGAAAACGATATTTGCTTAACAGCTAATAAGACAGAATAACTAACTTGACGAGTTAAAATATGCAAATATACATCAAATAATTCTTTAGCTTTTTCACGATCTTTTATATTATGAACCCCGTTTCTACCACCATACCCTGTTAAGTCAAAAGAATGATCACTTTGACATTTTTTTAACTCTTGCTTTAATTTTTCTATCTCCTCCAGAGTTGGCGGGTTTATTTTTTCTCCAAACACCTCTTCTCTAAAATTACGTTTTGCTTCTGCCCATTGTTTAGCATAACTGTTTGGCGCCGCATTATATTCTCGTTCTTTGCTTTCCAATTCTCTTTTCAACTTTTCAGCACACAATTTGTTTCCATAATACAGTTTACTTAATTCAGCACAACTTAACCCAAAAAGAGGAGTAGACTTACCGTTTGTTTTTGCAGTTATTCTTACAATCAAACCTTCAGTTATCAATTCATTAAGATATTTATGCAGTGTTGAAAGAGGAATTGTGGTACAAAACGGGTTTAGTTTTAGTTCTTCTACACGTTTTTTTAGTGTTTCTACCTTTTTATTAATTTCCCCTATTTCTTGGTTAAGCTGAATTGTTTTCTTGTTTTGTTTATCTCTTTTTCCTTTGATCTTTGTTGATTCTCTTAACTTCCAGTTTGTCAACTTAGAAAAGTTATATAGAGTTACCTTTAGTTTTTCCCACTCTTTTATTTTTTTATCTCGCCTTTTTTCAAGAATTGCCATTTCTCTTTTTTCTTGCGGAGCTTGCCCTGTTAACTCTGATTTTATGGTTGCCCTAGAGACTCCCCTTGGATATTTTTGAATTATTTTATAAATTTCATTTTTTTGATCCTTATTTTGTTTTAACATATCATTTTTCTTGTGTACTAGTACACGCCTTATACTTTATTATATGCCGCATGATAAAGATTGTTTAAATGAAAAATAAAAATTAAGTGATTAAAAAATGAATAATTTAACTATAATAGTATGTAATAAATGTGGTCATAAACGGGTGCCAAGGGTTGAAAACCCTTTGAAGTGCCCTGTATGTGGACATATCCCTGGACAAAAAATTAGAAAACATAAAGCTACCCCGCACGCCGCCAAGCAATCCGAGGTAGCCAACAACAACCCCTACAAAGGAGAATTGTCATAATGTTTAACACACTACCATTGCATAAACATTTCCCCACCCCACTACTAACACCTGTAAGCGATACTTCCGACTTTACACCAACAGGATACATAGAAATAACCAACAGTGGAAAAACAGCGAAAAGTTATGTCTATGAAAACGGCAAACATTGTTTTATCAGACAAGCCCCCCATAGAAATCTTAGAGCGTTACTTAACAGTCAAAGTTTGAAAGACGAAAAATGCAAATATCAAAAAACAAACAAAGGTGAAAACAAGTGACCGAGCAATTAAATACAACATTTTATTGCGTAACCTGCCACAGTCCAGTATTCAAAACATACAAAGATGATACTAATACCCAATTCTACAATTGCTCAAACTGTGGAATTATAACAAAAATCCAAAACGATACAGTAGCATCACAACAAGAAAAAACTCTCAAAGATAAATCATCAAAGAACAATTTTATTGAAAACCCCTTCAACACTATTTATGATGTCACCAACCAAACTCCTGTGGAACAAGAAAATGCACAAGAAGAAGTTAAAAACTTAAAACAACGCCTTCAAGAGGAATATAACCAAACTCAAGCTTTAAAGAAGGCAGTTGAAGAATTTAGCCGTAATCCTAATGTTGAAGAACTTTTAATGAAACAAGCACACACTACCATCAGCAGTTATGATGATCACATTATAAGAGTGGTTTTCCATGTAGGCCTCTCAGCTTACCACAAACCTCTTAATTTAGGCTTAAAAGCAGAAAGCGGCAGCGGTAAAAGTTACAGTACAGTAGAAACAATAAAGTTTCTACCTGAAGAAGACGTGCAAGTTATTGGTAGTCAAAGTCCTAAAGTGATAAGTCATGAAAATGGCATTCGAAAAACTATAGACGGTCGCGAGTTAAAAGAGGAGAGCATCCCCGAGAAACCAAAAGTAAACAATTATCCTGACAAACAAGAGTTTAATGAAGCCCTTAAAGTCTACAAACAACAGAAAGTACAATGGGAGAATGATTGTAAAAATAGTTTTTATGAGGTTGATTTGAGAAATAAAATTCTACTCTTTCTTGAAAGCGTAAACCCTGAAACTTTTAAAATGCTTAAAACTACAATGAGTCACGACCATGCGTATATAGATCATAAATATGTGGACGATAAAGGCAAGGTGCATGTTACTAGGTTGGTGGGGGCTCCAGTTATGATTTTTAATAGTGTAGATAATGAGTATGTGGCAGAGCAAGCGACAAGAACTTTAACAGCAACACCAAGTGCACGGGTTGAGAAAATTGAGGATTCTATGGCAATAAGTAACAATAAAAGTGCTTATCCTTGGCTATATGAAGCAGAACCGTTTCAACGACGGGTTATCACGGAGTATGTGCGTAAAGTCAAACAGTTTATGGCTGCAGGTAAAGTCAGTGTAGCAATTCCCTTTTTAGATATATATGAAGGTTTTAGCAAAGAGGCTGTACGGGATATGCGTGACTTTAACAAGTATCTAGAATTGCTGCCCAGTTACGCAATTTTTAAATTGTTTCAGCGACCAATTGCGATGATTGAGGGTAAACGTTACCTTATTCCTACTGTGCAAGACGCTATGGATGCTAAAGATGCTTTTGATGCAATTTTGGAAACTACTAAAACTAGTACTGATTACCGTGTACTTGATTTTTATAAGAGTACAATAGTTGATACAACAGGGTTAACAGCTGAGCAAATAACTGATTGTTATAATAAAGGTAAAAAGCGGCAAACTGCGGTGAAAACTGTTCGGAAATGGTTGAATAGACTTGAAGAGATTGATTTTGTTGATGTACGTGAAGATGTTACTGATCGTAGATGTAAATTATATTATCCTCTTAAGAAAAACATGCCTTTTGTGCCTTTTTTTGAAAAAAGCGAATCTTTACGGTCTATTCTTGAAATCGGCTTTAAAAAATGGGTAAAATCTGTGTCTTTTCAAACGGGTGTTCCTTTAATAATTTTAAATATTGATGGAACAGCAAAATCAATATCTGAGTTTGAATTGGAAAAAATTGTTTTAGGAACAGCAAACTTTGAGGAAATAGATTTTGTGTCAAAATCAAGTTTTGAAGCCTTAAATAAACCTGAAAACATGCTCTTTTCTGGAAATAACCTAAAAGGTACAACTTTAAATGATGTGTTTAAAAATCAAACAAGCACTGCTTTTGGTGGTGTTTTACAAAGAAACTTGGTTAGTTATGTTGAAGCAAATATAAATCAGCGAGATCAAAATTTGAAAAATGAGGTGGATACAGGGGGGGATAAACTTGTTTTGTCTAATAGTGGTGTCAAGTGTGTCGCGCAGGGTTCAGTAGGGGTTAACAGTTTTTTGTCGGACGTTAAAAATGTCGAATCAGATAACAGTATGGCTAAACAAGAAGTGTTGATTGACCATTTTGAATGTGATAGGCAGAACTTGTTAGAGGCGGTTGTAAAAACTCCTGATTTTGCTGGGTTTGCTTCTTTGGTGGAGTGTGTTGAGGTTCGGTCGGGTGATGCTGGTGTTCCTTGTGCTTGCTGTAGTGAAGAGGGCACCTGTAATTGTGTAGCTTATTTTTTGGATGGTTC
>WREZ01000113.1 GCA_009779045.1 Candidatus Bathycorpusculum sp.
AAGACGCTGGAGCACTCGTTTAACAGAGAGATATGCCTCATTATCATTTGGCAAATCAATTAAAGACTGCCCATTAAGCACATAATCATCTAACTGAGAATCCTGAACAATTTTTCCCAGATACGGAAACTTTAAAGCAGCCTCAGCCTGCTGACCAAGCTCATCAGGAAACCTGTAACCACCAACAACGTAAAAATTTTTGTATTGCATATCAACCTCTTTAATTATCCTATCAGCTCTTTGCACATGATCCTGAGACTTCTTTGAATGATCCAAAATATCAAAAATATCATCCACACTAGATGTTATACGCCTATTCAAATTTTCCAACCCAGCAGGAGAGTCAATAAGCACATAAGCATAATTCTTCGTCAAATTCTCTAAAGCACCCTTAAGCGCAGTATTGGGCATACAATAACAACCCTCAATCCATTTTGTTCCAACACCAAGAAAATCAAAATGTTGACCCTCATAGAGCCCATTTTCCCAAATACGACTCTCAATACGCTGCGCAGGAGGAACACCAACTGTAGTACCACCACCTTCAATAAAGGTACTAACAACTAGATCAGCAATTGTAGATTTACCTGCCTCTTTTAGGTCAATCCCAACCATCTCAGCAAGATTCTGATCAGGATCAGCATCAACCAACAATATAGGAGATTTATCTTCTTCAATGAAAGCCTTAGCCATTAAAGCAGTAAAACTAGATTTCCCTGTACCACCACGACCAACCGTAACAAGAGTTTTCATTCCAAAAATCCTCCGTCCTAAACAATATCAACCCTTAAGTAAAAACTCGCATATATTGTCTATGGTCTTAACAGAAGAAAACTCTTTATTTAACAAAGGCGTTCTACCCACCATATCAGACTCAGTAATTTTTGCATCAAAAGGAATAAAATCCAACACCGGCAAACCATTTCTATCCGCAAAACTCTGAATAGCAACCCTCTGCTCATCATTCATAACACGATTCCCAACCAGATAAAGCTGCTTCATCCCAGCCTCAAAAGCCAAATCATAAATATGCTTTGCAATTTCCAAAGACTTAAAATTAGAATCAACAACAATAAGCAACACATCAACTTGCCTTGCAGTACCCCGCCCAATATGCTCCACACCAGCCTCAAGATCCATCACAACAACCTCATCAGTTTCAACCACAAGATACCGCAATAAAGCACGAACAACTGCCGTTGGAGCACACATACAACCAGCACCCATAGAATGAACAGTCCCCATAACAATCAAATTTACACCCAAAGGCGTAGGAACAGAATAATCACGAACAATATCATCAACTCTAAAATTCAAATTATAAATACCATTATAACCAGAGTCAGTTTTTGTTTCCACAAGCTCTTTATTATCAGATATAGGTTTTATTTTCCGTGCCTCTTCAGCGGTTAAACCCAAAGTTAAAGCCAAATTTGGAGAAGAATCCGCATCAATAGCTATTGTTTTATATTTCCGCTCAGCAAAACCACAAGCCAAACCACCAGCAAGCAAGGTTTTACCTACGCCCCCTTTGCCAGAAACTGCAATCTTCATAACAAATCACTACAAAAAAAGAACCTGGCAAATTAATTTACATTTCCTAAAGAAAAAAATAGAACAATAGGTAGACTCGAGAAAAATAATAACAAAAAAACACATACGGTTTGTAAAAATCATTAACTCTTCAAGTATGAGATACGCAAAAGTTTTTTAACCATAATTTGCCCTACCTTACCAAAGAGGAATCTTCATGAAAATCCTAAATGAATTTGTTCCCACACGTAAGTTCTTAAAACTCGCGGATGAACTGAAAGATTTAGTTGATGGATGGAATGTTACCGACAGCGCTGCTGGTTTTCCAGCTCCAAGCGGTGTTGTTGTAAGCTGTCTTCTCAAAAACAAGTACCCTGACAAATATGTATGTCCAATCTTTATTCTGCATTATAAAGGACCAGTTGAAGTTGGAGGATTAGCATTAGCGTCAGATGTTATAGGTCTTGACGGCTTAGCAGTAACCATGGGTGATAAACCACACTATGGTGAAGCTATAAAGATGCTTTCATCTTCAGAAGTTGCAAGAGACTTCATACGCAATGACGTTAAAACAAAGAATTTACCATTGGGCTGTCTCTTATCTGCAAGACAATCAGTTGAATCTACTCTAGAACGTGTTCGTCAGCCATGGGACTTTGTTTACTTCATGAGATTAGACGATGCATCATTAGATCAGCTTAAAGCAGTTTCAGCAGAATGCAAGAAACTCAATAAACCATTGTTTGCATACTTCCTTGTGGGTACAGAGAAGAACAAAGAAATTGTCAAAGTGATTGGTTGGCCAGTAACAGCCACTATGGAAGAAGTTGAAGCAAAAGCAGAAAAACTTGTTGGCCTTGTTGATGGTATCATCGCAACATGTGCTGGTGATGCTGAAGGCGACAAATTGATGCTACAAAAGCTTCAAAAATTCCGCACCTAATAAACTGAGACATTTTGTCTCTTTTCTTTTTTGTATTTTGTAATGTTTGTTTTTACAGGGTTTTGTAAAGTTATCGAGATAGACTTAAGTTATTGTTGTAATTTAGCAGAAGTATAGAACATGGTAAGGTTATTGATGAACACAGTTCAAGTTATAGCTATAGAGGGTTTGCCCTTAAGTAAAGCTGGAGATAATGTAGGCCAACTAATTGTAGATGCCGTAAAAAAGCAGAGCGTACAACTGCAAGAGAGAGATGTTGTTGTTGTTACGCATGTGTTTGTTTCTAAAGCGGAGGGAAATATTGTAAATCTTGACACTGTAGAACCGTCTGAGCGGGCGTTTGAAATTGCTAAGCAGACAAATAAGGACCCCGCGTTAGTTGAGGTTATACTACGGGAAGCTAAAGATGTTGTAAGAGTGGGACAAAATAGTATAATTACAGAGACAAAAAGTGGGACTATAAGTGCTAATTCAGGTATTGACCGTTCAAATGTTTTAGGAGAGAGAAATGTTGTTCCTCTACCAAAAGATCCACACAGGTCAGCACAAAATATTAGGGCAGAAATTAAACGGTTAACAGGTGTTAATGTAGCAGTTATTGTTTCAGATACTCACGGTAGGCCATTTAGGATGGGTGAGATCAATGTAGCTATTGGTGTTGCAGGAATAAAACCTATACGAGATAGACGTGGCGAGAAGGATCTTTTTGGGTATACTTTACGCATTAAACAAACAGCTATTGCAGATGAGTTAGCCTCTGCAGCAGAGCTTGTAATGGGGCAAGCTAATGAGGGCATCCCAGCAGCAATTATAAGAGGTTATACTGCATATCAGAGCATTGAAGATGTGTCAACTGTAGAGTTGATAAGACCAAAAGAAAAGGATCTATTCCGATAAAGATACAATAGACTTAAAGCACGTTATAGAAAATAAGTTGGTTGTTGAGAAAGTATATGGAGATAAAATCGTCGCAAGAATTTTTTGAAACTATCCTGTTAGGCAAGTTTAAGCCAGATAAAGCAAAAGGCATAGAGGTAATAGTTCAGATAAATTTAACTGGCGATAGCCCCAGTGATTGGGTGGTAACTATTAAAGATCAGAAAATTCAATTTATCAGAGGTATAACTGTAGAGCCTACATTAACTTTGAGGACTACTGAGGAGATTTTTGTAGATATAGTAAATGGTAAGTTAAGTGTAGAAAAAGCGTTTTTTAGCGGTAAAATCAATTTCAAAGGGGATATTACAACAGCTTTAAAATTGAAAGATGCTGGTTTTCTATAAGAAAAAGACAAAAAATCATTTGAGCAAACACGTTGTTAAAAGCAGCCACGGTAGTATTTGTCCCTATGAGAGTTAGCAGTGGTTTAGTTTCATGTAATACTGCTATTTTTTTCGTTACCTATTTATTGAGTTTTCTCTATGTTCTGTATAGGAGATTGTGTTATGCCTAAAGTTGAGCGTAAAATTCCGGTTAAGGATTATGTGTTTGATAAAAATTTGTCAGTTAATGAGTTAGTGGAGCAGATGGATGCTGCGTGGGGTTTTACGGCAGGTAAGCTTGCTGTTGGAGTTAGCATTTTAGAGGACATGGTTAACAGTAAGGGTTGTGTCAAGTTTCTTTCTTTTCCAGCAGACATTTGTGCTACAGGCACACGTGGAGTCATTAAAGAGTTGGTGAAACGCAAAATGGTTGACGTTATAATTACCACTTGCGGCACGTTAGATCATGATGTTGCCAGATGCTATAGGGATTACTATAAGGGAAGTTTTGTTATGAATGATAGCAAACTTCACCAAGAAGGAGTCAACCGTTTAGGCAACGTGTTAGTACCTAATGATAGTTATGGAATAGTTATTGAAAAACAAATTATTAGTATGCTTGAAACGTTATATAAAGAGGGAAAAAGAGAGTTTAGTACAACAGAGCTATGTCGAGAAATTGGGTTACGTTGCTGTAATGAGGACTCAATTTTATATTGGGCTGCTAAAAATAATATACCAATTTTTGTTCCCGGCATAACAGATGGTTCAGTAGGTTATCAACTTTGGTTTTTTAGCCAAGACCATAAAGATTTCCGAATTAACCTGTTAAAAGATGAAGATGACCTAAACAATATAGTGTTTGATGCTAAAAAATCAGGAGCATTAATCATCGGCGGAGGCATTAGCAAACATCACACCATATGGTGGAACCAATTTAAAGACGGCTTAGACTATGTCGTATACATTAGCACTGCAGTAGAATGGGACGGAAGTCTAAGTGGCGCAAGACCACGCGAAGCAGTAAGTTGGGGAAAAATCAGCGAAAAAGCCAAACGCACAATGATAGAAGGCGACGCCACCATGATAATGCCCATAATGATGAGCTCACTAATAGAGCGGTTAAACAAGAAAAAAGTTGACAAAAACTAAAACAACCATTTTTTGTTTCAAAACAAACTCAAAAAAAACGTTTAAATTTGTTTACAAATATCCTTTTATGGTGTTACAATGCGTAAAAGGATAATTGTATT
>WREZ01000114.1 GCA_009779045.1 Candidatus Bathycorpusculum sp.
ACCACAATCATCATCATAACAACAATAATACTGACACGCAAAAAATTAAGCGCTGTAAAAAAATGAACAAACTAAAAACATGTTTTCACCGAAGCTGAATACACGCATTCTATGAAAGTATTCAGTTAACTATTTGCCATTTACGTAAACCCGCTTTAACAAGCCAGTCCAAAGTCTCATCAAAACGAACAGACAAGTTTTCGTGCTTTAATCACTCTTTACCACCGCTTAGACTTCAAGCCCTCATCAAAAACAACACATATACAATCATGTCTCAAATATTTACAACTATATACTATACCTAGTTCTGTGTGTACACAGAAATTAATGTAATCTCCCTCTTTTTTATGTGTTATACGTTTTTTCTGTTTTAGGTTCGGATGTGTGTTTGAGTGAATCGTAAAGTTAAAATGTTTTAAGGGTCTGTATGAGATTTATTCGTGAAATTTATGTTAGATGTCAAGCTTATTCGTGAAAGTCCAGATCTTGTTAGAGCAAACTTGGAAAAGCGGGGTAATCCAGAAAACTTGTTGATGCTTGATGAGCTTATTGTTCTTGATAAGCAATGGCGACTAAACCTTACGGGTCTTAACGATTTGCGTCACAGCCGCAAAATAGTTACTGTTGAAATTGCAAAGCTTAAAAAAGCTGGTCAAGATGCTCAGGTTCAAGTTGACAAAGCTAAAGAAATGGATGTTCAAATAACTTCTATCGAAAAACAGGTTACTTTAGAAGAAGAAAAAGAACGTGATTTGCTCTTACGTCTGCCAAATATGCTTGATCCCACAGTTCCTTTAGGTTCGGATGATCATGGTAATGTGGTGGTTAAAACTTGGGGAGCAATTCCAACATTTAATTTTCAAATAAAAAACCATATAGATCTAGCAAATGCGCTTGGTATTGTTGATATGGAGCGTGCTGGTAAGGTTAGTGGTGCGCGGTTTTTCTTTTTGAAGAATCAGTTAGTGCTACTTGATTTGGCTTTGATGAGTTTTGCGATGCATGAGTTGAGTAAGAGCGGTTATGTCGCTGTTGAGCCGCCTTTTATGATGAATAAAACTGCGTATGAGGGTGTGACTTCGCTTGCTGATTTTGCTGATGTTCTCTATAAGATTGAGGGTGAGGATCTCTATATGATAGCGACTAGTGAGCATCCTATGGCGGCTATGTATATGGGTGAGGTTATTTTGGAGCAGGATTTGCCGCTTAAGCTTGCGGGTTTAAGTCCGTGTTTTCGTAAGGAGGCTGGTGCTCATGGTAAGGATACTAGAGGTATTTTTCGCACGCATCAGTTTAACAAGATTGAGCAATTTATTTTCTGTAAGCCTGAAGATTCTGTGCGGTTGCATGAGGATTTGTTAGCTGTTTCTGAGGGGTTGTTGCAGAAGTTAGAGTTGCCTTATCGTGTTGTTAATGTTTGTACGGGTGATATTGGTGGTGTTGCTGCTAAAAAGTATGATATTGAGGCTTGGATGCCTGCGCAGAATGATTATCGTGAGGTTGTTAGTTGTAGTAATTGTACGGATTATCAGGCGAGGCGTTTGGGTATTCGTTATCGTGAGAAGGAGGGTGCACCGCCTAAGGGTTTTTTGCATACGCTTAATTCTACGGCAATTGCTACTGGGCGGACGATGGTTGCGTTGCTTGAGAATAATCAAAATGAAGATGGTTCAATAAATGTGCCTAAAGTGCTCCAAAAGTATATGGGTGATTTTGAAAAAATAGACAAAAATCGATAAACCCTTTTATATTGCTTTGAGAATGTTGAGGCAGTTCGGAGGATTACTTTGTCTTCAAAGTCTTCAAAAGCAAAACATATACGCGATAAATGGCGAAGCAAATCATGGTACAACGTAGTAGCACCATCGTTCTTTGGTAACATCGATTTAGGTGCTGTGCCAGCAGAAACAGCCGATCAATTAATCGGTAGAGTTGTTGAAGCTACACTGTATGATATTACAGGTGACTTCTCTCATCACTATTTGAAAATGTTTTTCCAAATAAGTGTAATGGATGGCAAAACAGCCAAAACTTTGTTCAAAGGGCATGAATATTCACGTGATTACCTGCGTAGCTTAGTTAGACGAAGAACCACAAAAGTGGACGGTTTATTTAATATAACAACCAGAGATGGTTTCAAACTAAGAATTGCTGTTTCAGCCCTGACACTTTCTCGCATAAAAACCTCGCAAGAGAAAATCATACGCAACATCATGATAAGAATCATTAAAGAAAAAGCAGCGGCACTTACCATGGATCAATTTGTTCAAGAAATGGTCTTAGGTAAAATCGGTTCTGATATTTATAATGAATCAAAGCAAGTTGCACCCTTACGTCATGTTGGTATTCGTAAATCCAAACTTATCGGTGCTCCATTAAACGCTTCAGAAATTGCATTAGCTGATGGTGGCATAGCCGCAGTTGAAGAAGTCGAGCCAGAGGATGATGACGAAATAGCTGAAGAAGTTGAAATCGAAACTGAAACAGCTGACATCGAAGATGAACCAGTCGCAGACGAAGAAGTATCAGTAACAGAAGAAGCAGCAGAAGAATAATCTCTTCTCTATTTTCTTTTTAATATTTTCTTTTTTATAAAATAGTCTTAAAAGGCACTACGTTAGAATTATACTGTTTTAGAGGAGGTTGTCTTATGGTCGATTGTGCAGGTGTTCATGCAAAGGGTTCACTAAATCTTAATGATATACTTGAAAGTATTAGGCGCAGGGGAGATTTTAGTAAAACTGGTGTTATTGGCTTGTTTATAGGTGTGGTGCGCGGTGAAACTTTTGAGGGTGGAGTGAAAGTGGAGAAGCTTACTTTGGAGGCGTATGAGGAGAGGGCTGATGAGGTTTTATGTGGTATTTGTGATGATTTAGTTCACAAGTCTGGTATTGTTGATGTGCAAATTCATCATTTTACAGGTGAGTTTAATGTTGGTGATGATTTAGTATATGTTGTGGTTGCGGGGGCTCATCGTGAACAGGTGTTTTCTGTGTTGCGTGAGGCAGTTGAGCGTTACAAGAGTGAGGTACCTATTTTCAAGAAAGAGTATGTTATAACTGAAAAAGGTAAGTCTTCATATTGGGTGTCTGAGAAGCCTCATCATTATATTGAGTAGGTTGATGCTGATGATTACTGTTTTGGCAGGTGGGGTGGGTGCGGCTCGTTTTTTGACTGGTTTAGTTCAGTTGGTAAAGCCTGAGGATTTAACGGTTGTTGTAAATACTGGGGATGATGTTGATTTTTTTGGGTTGCATGTTTCTCCTGATATTGATATTGTAACTTATACACTTGCGGGTATTGTTAATGAGGAGAAGGGTTGGGGTATTAAGGATGATTCTTTTGGTTGTTTGAATATGTTAAATTTGTTTGGTGGGGAGGTGAATTGGTTTAATCTTGGGGATAGAGATTTTGCTACAAGTATTTTTCGTACAGACCTGTTAAAGCAGGGTGTTTTGTTATCTGATATATCTGCTAAAATAAGTAATGCGTTAGGTCTTAAACTTAGAATTTTACCTATGACTGATGACAACGTTGCTACTTTTGTGCGGGTGCCTGATGGTTTTATTCATTTTGAAGAGTATCTAATTAAGCGGGGCGCTAAAGATCCTGTGTTAGGTATTGAATTTGTTGGTGTAAATACCGCTAAACCTGCTAAAGGTGTAATTGATGCTATCTTGAATTCTGAGCGTGTAATTATTTGCCCTAGTAATCCTGTTGTAAGTGTTGGTTCTATTTTGTCTGTTTCAGGAGTAAGAGATGCTCTGCAAAGGACTTGTGCTAAAAAGGTTGCTGTTAGCCCTATTATTGCGGGGGCACCTATTAAGGGTCCAGCTGATAAATTGTTGCGTGGTTTAGACGTTGAAGTTTCAGCTTTTGGAGTTGCACAATTATATGCTGACTTCTTAGACGGATTCATAATTGACTCTATAGATGCTGCTGAGAAGCATAGAATTGAAGCCTTAGGTGTTAAAGTCGTTATTGGTAACACCTTAATGAAAGATTTAGACTCAAAAACAGCGTTAGCTAAACTGACACTTGACCTATAATTTGTTGTGTTGTTGATGTATTGTTTATATTTTAATGTATAATATGTTTTATTATTATTTAGGAGGCTGTTGTTGTGGAAAATAGGAGTTATGATTGGTTTAATTCTCATAGACGATCTAAGGGTTTAGAGCTTGCGTATGAGCAGATTGTTAAGGCTTTAGACACTGTCACATGGCTGTATAAGGCTACGAAAAGTTTTTCGGAGCGGAATTTAAATGATGCAAAAAAATTTGTTGAAAATTTGTATTTAGCTGAGGAAGAAGTCGATAAATTACGAACAGACACTTTTTTTGAGTTATCTAAGGGTGCTGCTTTAATTTCAGATTACCGCGAAGATCTCCTACACGTTGTAAAACGTCTTGACACCTTAGCTGATCACTCCAAAGATGCTGCCCGATGCCTAGAGATACTCATGGACACAGAAATCCCCCCTGAGCTTTGTCAAAAAATTGTATACATGACCAGCAAACTTGTTGACACTGCCCAAATGCTAAGAAGCAGCATAGAAAAAATCTCATCTAACCCCAAAGAATCTGCAAAAGAAGCCAAACAAGTAGGCGACCTCGAAAACGACATAGACACTGAATATTTACGAACAAAAGGGCTCTTCATAAAATACGGCACAACCCTAAACTGCGGCACCATGGTAATTCTTAACGACTTAATAGAATTCATCGAACAAGCATCAGACATGTGCGCAGACACCGCCGACTACATCCTAATACTCTCAACCAGAGAATAAACACCTTCTTATTTTTTCAACCCGGCAGTTAAGGCTTTTTGACACCGTTTGGCCTTTCAACCTAAATTCTGCGACTTTTTGACACATACAACATCGTGAATTAAAACCATTAATAAAACCTATTTTTTAAAATAACTAAATTATTTACATAAATTCGCATGTTATAAAAAAATACACTCG
>WREZ01000115.1 GCA_009779045.1 Candidatus Bathycorpusculum sp.
AACACCAACATAATAAATCCCTTCCAAAAAATATCCCCTGACAAACAACCATATACCACACCACAAGAAAAACAACAAAACACACAACAACAGCTGTACTTGAACTGCTGCTATACCAAAAATGCTTTAGTAAAAATGTGTGTTATGCCTGTTTTTCTTCAAGGTAAACAAGCATTTCTTTAACGCTAACAATCTTTGCCTCTAAAACTCTTAAGCGACAATAAATGATCATCACCCGACACAATAAAATCAGCTTTTCCATCATAAGCCGCCTCAACAACTATATTATCCTTAAAATCACGTTCAACCACATCAAACTTTGAAACTACATCCACCACTTCAGCTACATGCATTAAAGCATAAATCTCCCGACTAATTTGCGCCTCATTAACTCTAAACTTTGATCTATGAATAACATCCTCAAATTCCTCTATAAGCAAATCTGACGTAACCATTACAAGCTCGTTTAAAACAATTCTACGCAAAAGAACTCGTGGCTTACCTTCAGAAATTAGCGTGCTAATCAAAACATTAGTATCCAATACAACACGAAATAACATGTTACAATCATTGTTGTCTTTTTGCTGTTCTTACTGCGTCTATTTCTTGTTGTATTTCTGCTTCAGATAGCTTTAAGTTTTTTTTATCCATCATGGCAAATATGTTGTCCCATTCTTTTTTTATGTCTGGGATTTCTAGTTTTTTTAGTATGAGTAGGTTGTCTTTTTTGTAGATTAAGAGTTTGGTTTTTGGGGTTAGGTCTAGTTGTTTTCGTAGTGTTTGGGGGATGACTACTTGTCCTTTTTGACTCATTATTGTTATTTCTGCATCTAGCATATTAATCAATAGTAAGAATATCATACCGCCATTTTATAAAGCTTCACAAATACAACAACAAACATGTACTGACCAGATGATGATTGTTTAAAAAATGTGTTGAAAGGAAGCTTGTCTTTAAGATATAGTAACATTAAATGACATTGATGCATATCTGTTGTTCCAAATAGTTTATAGCAGTTTAACTTTTTATATTCCATAAACACAGTGTTTGATCCAGCCTTCAACATCAGCAATAGATGATGGTTAAAACCTCAAAGAAGATAGCTTTTTTATGCAAATCATCCAAAAGTCTAGGTTTGACTTTACGTAAATAACCTTAATTTTAGACCATGCCAACTCTATAGGATTAAAATCCGCAGACTACACAGGCAAAAACACAAACTCTGTCCTTTTTATTTTTTAATTTATATTGTAAAATCTTCTATCCTTAATTGCCCTCTTTTCTTTGGCGGTATTACTATTTTTTCTAAATTGGCCTTTAACATATCTAATCTTTGATTTGTAATTAACAAAGCAAACTGTGTAAGCATATCTTTGTATTTTTCTTCATTACCTAATTTTAACATTTTAATATAATTAGATCTTTCTGAACCTAAAAATAACAGTCGGGGGTAACCACTTTTTCTTAACATATAATTTAAAACTTCACGTCCTACACGTCCGTTCCCATCAGTGAAGGGATGTATCATTTCAAATCTATAATGAAATAGTATTGCTTCTTCAAATGGATGATACAAAGTTTTCAAGTTCGTATAATACTTGTTTATTATGTCGGTAAGTTCTGACTCTATAAGTTCTGAAGGGGTTACTTCAAGTTCGCACCCAGATATTGCTAAAGAATTTATACGTCTAAAATGTCCTGCTGAATTATAATCTATGTTGTTTACTATTAAATTGTGTAATTCTTTTATAAATTCTAAAGTTACTTTTCCCGTGTGTTTTTCTCGGTATTCTTTTACTTTTTTAAAATTTTGTACTTCATTTACTTCTCTTAAAGTTTTATTTTCAGGAAGTATCTCGTTTAATAGTAAGTCTTTAGTTTGACTAAATGTTAACGTGTTGCCTTCTATGCTTGTTGTGCCGTGCACGTACTGTATTTCAAAATTTTGTTCATACACTTGACTTTCATCAGTTGTTAACAGATTAGTATATTTTTTATATAAACTTCGTATGTTTTCAAGTATAGCTATAACCTTTTTATCTAAATAGTTCGTGTTAAATAATTCACTATTTATCTCAGCTTCTTTTGTTAAAGCTTTTTCTTCAATTTCATAAGCGTATTTTTCAGATAATTTTTCAACTTCTTCATCAGTTGGCTTGTTTGATCCTATTGATTTTGAAATTTTTATTTTTTTACCGTTAATTTTTAAATCTTTCACTAAGTAGTAAACGTGTTTGTTATTGTGTAATTTACGTTGTTCTAATCGGTATGGAATATTTGTTTTTGTTGATGGCATAACAGTTCATCTAAACATGATAAACATGTACCCACTATTATTAATATTTTTAATTTATGGTGGTCACATTAACGTTGAATAAAAATTTGAAAACAATTTTTTGGTACTGTAAGTTAATTAACTATTTTTACAGATCAAAATAAGTCATCCTGTATTACCACAAAACAACAACAAAAGGCATATCAAACATTTTTTGAGTGTAAACAGTTTTTTATAGTTAACGAACTTTATAATACTTGAGTCTGCCTTTTTTCTCTAAAGGGCAGGGTGGTGTTAAATCGTTACTATACCTGTTTTGTTTTTTATGGGTTTTGTTGAGATTGATGTTGTTGTTGTTGTTGAGTTTGGGGTGTTTAAAATTTTGGCTAACAAGTATTGTAGTGTGGTGTGGATGTTGTAAAATGTGGGTGTTTTAGTTTGTGGCATAATTAACTATGAAAAACGGAACTAAAAACCTAGAGGTCTAAGGGGCTGCTTGGAAATAACTTTTACAGACATTTGTCTGTGATGGCAATATGGGCAAACATTATCCATGCTTCAACCATTTCACATTGCTTGAAGTGTAAAGTTTATTCTCGGGCACTCCCTAACTGTTTCTAAGAATTATCTTACACAGAATGAGTTAAGCGGGTTAAATGATATTGTAAGTATGTATTTGGATTATGCTGAAAATCAAGTAAAACGTCATAGATTACTATCTATGGCTGAGTGGGTTAGTAGATTAGATGCTTTTTTACAGTTTAATGAATATGATTTACTTCACAAAAAGGGTGCAGTTAAGCGCAATGTTGCAGACGAGTTGGCAAAGGAAGAATTTAAAAAATATCGAGTAATACAAGATGAGCAATACATATCTGATTTTGATAAATCAACACAAAAATACCTAACAAACAAAGAAAACACGCATGTTAGCTGACTTTAATAAACCCCGCCAAAGTTTATAGTAAAACCCCGCCAAAGTTTATAGCGGACTATTGACAAAGTTAAAAGTTAGATTATTACTATAGCATGTGATAAAGAAGATGAATGACAATTATCTGGTTCGTGTTTCAGATGAAAAACTGGCTCTTCTTTTGCAAGCAAAGGGAGCTGTTTTGATAGAAGGCCCTAAATGGTGTGGTAAAACAAGTTCAGCTCAGAAAAAAGCAAAAAGCGTTTTATACATGCAAGACCCAGATACTTCGAAAGCAAATATTCTAACAGCTAAGGCTAAACCGTCTTTATTATTGGAAGGCGAAACGCCACGATTAATAGATGAGTGGCAAGTGGCACCTGAGATTTGGAATGCTGTTAGATTTGCTGTTGACAAACGTCAACAAAATGGCCAATTTATCTTAACAGGCTCTGTTATCCCAACAAGAACAGATGATATGCACACAGGAACTGGAAGGATTGCACGTATGAAGATGCGGACAATGTCCTTATTTGAAACAGGTGATTCTAATGGTGATATTTCTCTTGAAATGTTATTTAACGGTAAAGAAAATATGGAAAGTAAATCTAGTATTTCTATTGAGCAATTAGCCTTTTTAATAAATCGTGGTGGTTGGCCAGCCGTTGCACAAGAAACAAATGAAAAAATCGCGTTAGCCACTGCTAATGATTATTTAGAGGCTATTGCTAACGAGGACATTTCAAAGGCAGATGGAATTGAAAAAAATCCTAACAGAGTTAAGGCTCTACTTCGTTCTTTGGCTAGAAACATTTCAACAGAGGCTAGGACTTCAACTATATTAAATGATTTAGCAGCAAATGATGAAACACTATCACAGGTTACAATTGTTCAATATATTGATGCGTTGAAAAAAATTTTTGTTATAGAGGACTTACCTGCTTGGAGTGCTAAACTCCGGTCTAAAACAGCAATTCGAACAACCGCTAAAAGACATTTTATTGACCCTTCCATAGCTACCGCTGCACTTAGAGCAACACCTAAAAAATTATTATCAGACTTTGAAACATTTGGCTTACTTTTTGAATCACTATGTATACGAGATTTAAGAGTTTACGCTGAGAGCATTGATGGACATGTTTATCATTATCGTGACAAAAATGGCTTAGAAATTGACGGCATCATTGAACTCGCAGATGGACGTTGGGGTGCTGTTGAAATCAAAATGGGCACAGGAGAAATTGAAAATGCTTCAGAGGCTTTATTAAAACTTGAAAAAGCAGTAGACACCAAAAAAATGAATAAACCCTCATTTCTAATGATACTCACATCAACAGAACATGCCTTCCAAATGGATAACGGCATATGGATTGTACCCTTAGGATGCTTAAAAAACTAGTATGCCTATTTAAACTACGCAAAAAACAAGAAAAATTTACCAAAACACAACATACAATACTAATAGCCATATTTAACTGACTTTAATAAACCCCGCCAAAGTTTATAGTAAAACCCCGCCAAAGTTTATAGTGATAATTTGTTTGTCTTAGTTTGGTCTCTGCTTGAAACTCTACGGTATCCATAAATTTTCAATAAATCACCTCAAATTATTTGTATGTGTTTAGCTCTCAGTGAAAATGGATCTTTATTACACTTATTTTTCAGGCCGATTTAAAAGTTTATACCGATTTTACTCATCAAACACACTCACATACACACATTCATACACACATGC
>WREZ01000116.1 GCA_009779045.1 Candidatus Bathycorpusculum sp.
GAAGAAGATCCATTTTTACCCCTCTTTTCTTTACCTATTTCTGGCTTTAAAACAAACGGTAGAAAAAATCCTTACCAAAAAACAGTCAGCATCTGTCCGGGTTGTAAAAAAGAATTACCTCAAATTAATTGGTTACCCCAAACGCTTTGTAAAAAATGTCTACACAAACGTACCAATAACCAAAGAAATTTACAGTACAAAATTAAAAAAGAACAACAGAAAAAATTGTTGGAGACACAAAAAAAGTGACCTCTAACAACAACAACAACAACCCCAACAACAATAAAGAAGAAGAAGAAGAGGAAAATAGTAGGAAGTTTAGTATTATTTATGCTGATCCACCCTGGCATTACTGGGCTGGTGGTAAACATAACGCTTCAAAACATTATCCTTGCATGAAAACCCCTGACATATGTAAATTGCCTATACAAAATATAGCGGCAGATGATTGTGTCTTGTTTATGTGGGCTACAATGCCCATGTTGCCTGACGCACTGCAAGTTATAAAGGCGTGGGGTTTTTCTTATTCCACAGTTGCGTTTAATTGGATAAAACAAAACCGTAAACATGCAAACCTGTTTTTTGGTTTAGGCAACTGGACCCGGGCAAACAGTGAAATATGCCTTTTAGCCACCCGGGGAAAAATCTCTCGCAAAAACAATAAAGTTCCACAGGTTATAATTGAGCCACTTCGGGAGCATAGTCGTAAACCCGACATTACTAGGCAACGTATAGTTGAATTAATGGGCGACTTACCCCGTGTAGAATTGTTTGCTCGCCAAAAAAAGCCGGGTTGGGAAGTGTGGGGCAACCAAATAACCTCGACAATACACCTACAACAACAACAGCAATATGAGGGGGAGGCAAATTAACAGGTGACTTTGCATGATTTGCCCCTTGAAATTCAACAACACATTTTTGCTAAAGCCACAAGCGACAAACATGTCTCATCGCCTAACACGTATAGTCTAACGGATCTTTTGTATTGTGTGCGTAAAGCGTGGTTTAAACGCAAAAAACCTAAACCTCTAAGTCTTGAATCCGCTTATAATATTTACCGAGGAAAATGGCTTGATAAAGAATTAACAAGCCTCTTCCCCGACAACCAAAAACGCATAACATACAAATGCGAACGCATCCCCCGCACCATAACCGGCCAATACGACTTCATAACGTCTGATGGGGTTATGACGGATTTAAAAACCACAAAAAACCTCTATTTTGTAAAAGAAGTTTCAGAAGAATACCAAAAACAAGTACGATTTTACGCTTATAACGCCTCAGTGTCGCGTGGACAAATTATTTACATGGATTTTGGCGACGCCAAAGTTTTCGAAGTCCCTCTCCAATCTGATGAACGCCCCTTAATGCGTGAGCTTGAACAACAAGCAACCGTTTTATACACTACTGAGAAACAAGACAACCCCCCAAGTAGACAATGCAGCTGGCTATGCGGCATGTGTGAATACAAAATCGAATGCGAGGCCACCCCCCAATGATGTTGCCTTTGCAAAAAGTTTTTACTTGTGCTTTTTGTGGTGCCAAATTTACTTTACAAAATGGAAGCCAAAAAAACCGAAGGTACTGCTACAAATGTGTACCCTTTGGCAAAAAAGTAACCCGCACAATGCTAAACCAAAAAGCTCAAACACAAAAAAATCGAACCCTAAAACAAATTAAAACATGCAAAAACGTAAATCATACTTCTAAACGAAAAGACAACAAACACTGCTTTGTACGCTCAAACCTGCTCCAACGAGTCGGACTAAAAACCCCCTACCCAACAGATTTTTGCTACTACTGCCGAAAAACCCGAACAGAAATAGAACAAGAACAAGAAGAAGAGGAAGCGATAAATGCACAATGACCACTCCGCCTTTAACATGTCAAAACCCAGCTTGCAAGACATCCGAGTGTGTGAGCTCTTCGCAGGCATCGGCGGTTTCCGACTTGGTCTTGAACAAGCCTCCCCTAGGTTTCGAACGGTTTACGCAAACGACCTTAACCCCTACTGTAGCAAAGTCTACCGTTACCACTACTACCAAGACAACACATTTCAAGAAAAAGACATCCGCAACGTGGACACAGCCACAATACCAAAGTTTGATTTACTCGTCGTCGGCTTTCCCTGTCAACCCTTTAGCAGCATTGGCAACCGTCAAGGACTTAGCGACCAGCAAGGCCGTGGAACGCTCTTTAAAGAGATACTTCGGTTTGCCAAAGACCTTCAACCTAAAATGTTACTACTTGAAAACGTACCCGGACTCCACAGCATCAACGCCGGTGACACGTTTAAAACCATACTTTGTGGGTTGGGGGAATTGGGGTATACTTGTGAATGGCAAGTTTTTAACAGCAAATACTTTGGAGTACCCCAAAACCGCAGACGAATCTTCATTACAGGATATCTTACAGCCAACAGGTGTGGTGGAGGCACGGTTTTTCCTATCCGATTCACAAACAGCATATACCATTCGCAAAAACTCTCAAAAAAAGTTTCGAGTACACTTACAACAGTATACAACAAACACGGCAACGGAGGCAACACCTACATAATAACCAACAACAACAAACCCCTACAGCTACGCGCGTTTACTCCTGTGGAGTGTGAACGCTTACAAGGTTTTCCTGACAACTGGACCCGCTACGGCCTTGAAGGTTCCACAGGTAAAAAGGCTGTGGAGTTGTCAGTTGGGCGGCGGTATATTTTGTGTGGCAATGCCGTTACGGTTAATGTTATCAAATATTTAGGTGGTTTGGTGTTGCGGTTTTTTGATGAAAACTTTGGAGGCACCATGTAATGCCGTCCTGCACACCTCCTTCCTTAACTGTGAATGTGAAGCAAAAGTGTCGTCCACATAATCATCGGTTTGCATACAAAACTGGCACTTGTAAAGATAGACCACAACTAGTGCATTATCGGCTTCGAGGGTTACAACAGGGGGTGGAGTCAGATGTTTGTATGCATTGTGGCTTAACAAGAAAAGAAATTTTCTCACAAAAACAAAAACAAATAGCGGTAATCAAAGTAAAGGAGAAAAAAATTGTATGGTATCAATAAAAGATATTGAAGAACTGGAAAAACAATTAGGTAAAGAAAAAATTGAGCAAACAGTTAAAGAAATGTTTCTTGTTTTGAACGAAAAAAATAAACGCATAGCAACAGTTGGAGCTGAAGCTGTACATTATAGTGCTCTTTTAGATTCTCTTATGCAACTCTGCGCTTTAGCAGTAATGCACGATATCTTTAGTGACGAAGATGTAGCCAACCTTGAAGAATTCTTTAAACTATTAGACGAAAACTTTGGAAAATACGTCCAACCCATAGCAAGAAAAGGACTAACCAAACCATAACCTACAGGAGACCAGTTAGCTGTGAATAACGTAGATCAGCCTTGTTACATAATTCCTAGTTTTATAAACACCCACAGATCAGAAAAAAAACTCTGTAGCACCTGTCTGTTTAATGCTACAAGAGACAAAAACACAGAATGCTTCAACTGCGAACAGGACATTTTTGGCATAAAAGTTATGGCCCAATACAAAGAAAAAACTCCCAAATTTAAAGATGGCTATTTTTTCATAGACGCCTGCTGTTGCAACACCGAAACAACAAAACAAACCCCACAAAAAGACACGTCAATTCTTAGTAAAATCTGGAGCTGCTCCACATGTAACAGCAACCCTGACGTTTGCGATGAATGTGTAATGCCTACCCGTAATCCCCTTGGAAAAAGGCCAAGTGAATGGACATCCAAACACCCAAAAAGGGAGGTTATCTAAGTGGTTGGTGAGGTTAGTGCTAGTTTTCAGGATTGGATGCCTTTTGGCTGGAAATATGTCTTTTATGAATGTGTTAAGTGTGGGGTGCATTTAGCGATAGCGGATTTAATTGTATGCATTAAACCACCCTTTAGTGGTGGTAAGGTTGTGTGGAGTTTTCAAACTTATGCCAAATGCCCAAAGTGTCATACAAAAAAATTCAAAAAAATACCAAAAACAACGGAGGTTCCACAGGTTTGAGTGATAATCAAAAGTTGATAGATCAGTACAAGGAAGATATTGGAAATTTAATGCAGTGGCTCGCTGAAAATTTTTGCTCTGACTTTGTTTTTGACGCAATTATTGATGTTATCATGCGGACACAGCAGGAACGTATCAACTTACTAACGGATGCTAACAAACCAGTCGAGGAGGCCTAAATATGGTTGTTAGTGGTGATTTGGGTTTGCAGGGTGTTTGCACTCGTAATTTTGAAGCAATAATAGCCTATTTAAAAGTAGTTTACGCAGATGGTAAAGACAACAAAATGTTACAAGGCTACCTTAACGATGTGCAAAACTTGATTGAGTTAGCTGAAGAATTGCAGGGTATAACTATTTGTGATGGAGGCTACGAAAATTGAGTGATAAGGGTAATTGTGAGGTTTGTGTTGTTTTTAGTTGCAACAATGAAGATTGCATACCTATGGAGCTTATTTGTTTGCGTAATTTACGTAAACACGGTAAACACAATTTAAAATATTGTATTTGTCCACAGTGCAAAGCGCCGTTAACTGTGTATGAAGAAGCTATTTTAACTATGAAAAAAGAGAGTTTGTGCGATTGGCTTCCACAAACAAAAGTGGAGGTCTAAATTGTGAGAGTGTATAAGACGTGTGGGTCTTGTGGTCATATGGAGCATCCTGATAGTATGTATACTTACTGTGATTTTTGTCGGCGTAACAATCAGAATAAACAAGACAATTGGATCCCAAAGGAGGCTAAAGCTTAATGGATCAGGCGTTGAAGGATCAATATGTTAGGGTGCAGGTTGAAGTTGAAAAACTATGCAGCCTGCTTAATGTGGTTCATGATACTTGTGAGGGATGCAACTGGCAAGGAGCGCATAGTAGTA
>WREZ01000117.1 GCA_009779045.1 Candidatus Bathycorpusculum sp.
CAAATAATCCGTTTATAAAAAATAGCAACAATATATAGACAAAAATTTTATTCATGTTTAATACCTCTTGATCCTTTTCTCACTCTTAAGAAGAAAAATAATAACGTAATAACAACAACGCATATCATTAGAACTATTACAGCCGCAACAAGTTCTGTTGAGAAAGACCTATTGATAGACTGTTCAGATGTTAGAGGCGTAGAATTGTAGCCAATTGGTACATATTGCTCATTTAAAGAACTAATCTCTGCAGGAAAATAGCCACTTGAAACAGATGCAATGGATCCTCCTATGACATATAAAATATCATCAACAACCGCTACACCAAATCCTCCACCACGATTAGTAGGCATATCTTTGGCAGGTGACCAAGTATCCTCATTAGGAGTATAAACCCAATTAGATTGACCCCAATTATCGTTGGTTGTTAAACCTAAGACATAGACGTTTTTAGGAGCAAAAACACCAGTTGTTGCCCAACTACCTGTAGCAGAATATAAGTAGTGTGAACCAGCCATGCCAGGAGGTGTTCCACCTTCAGCCCATACATCAGTTTTAGGGTCATAAATCATAACTTTCCCTTTAAACGCCCAATACCCATACATATATTGAAAATAAACCATTATTTTATTATCCAGCACAACCGAAAAAGTATAAAAAATATCAGAATACACAACAATATCATCCGGTAGCGGTATACTAGCTTTTTGTGCCCATGAATCCGCAACTGGATTATACAGATACAACTCATAAAAAGAAGTACCGCCATCAGGATAAACGCGGTTTATAACGAAAATTTGTCCTTCTATAACATTTGCCTGTATGCACACTCCATCAAAAGGTATAGCTGTTTTGGTGCTCCAATTGTCTGTAATTGTATCATAAATCTCAACTGTATCACAGCTAATCCAGCCATCGTTATTGTTTGTTCCACCACCTATGCAGCAAATTTTGTTTTGATAAGCAACTATAGCAAAGTTACCTCTGGGAGTGGGCATTGGTTTCAAAGTAACCCATGTATCCGTTATCGGATCGTATTGCTCATTAGTACCTACATAACCGCTAGGATAATATGCGTTGACTGCTGCTTCGCTAAATGTAGTGTAGCCGCCAATAACATAAATTTTCCCATCAACAGCTACAGCGCCCAAATCCGCTCGCGCCTGACTCATTGAAGTCTTAACACTCCAAGAATCTTCAATTAATGCTGAGGAGGCAAAAACAGGAGTAAACACAGTTACAATTGTTCCGGTTATGAAAAAGAAGAGTAATATGAAGAGAACAACTTTGTTTGTTGTCGTCATTGTTATCAATGTTAGTTTAGGTTATGTTTTGTTTATAAAAGTTTTGAAATTTTGATGATGGTGTTGAGTTGGGGGTTGTGAGCAGTTTGTGTTAGGGTGTGTTTGTTGGAAAAGTTTATTTTAGCGATGTTATTGTATGATAATATCGAGTTGATTATGTGAAAACAAAATACATCACTACAATATTAATAATCATAATAGCTACCGCCTCTATAGCAGCAGGTTATGTAGCATACAATAGAACATTTAATGCTCCAACAGAGCTTAGAGTGTTTATAGCATCTAGTCTAATTCATGTTGTAGAAGATATGGTACCTCAATTTGAAAAAGACAACAATGTAAAAATAATATTAAACTCTGACTCCTCAAGCACTCTCTACACACAAATTACGTCAGGGGCACCGGCAGATGTTTTCATGTCAGCAGACCAAAAATGGACAAACCAACTCTTAACAAATAGCCCTGGCTTACTAAATGATCAATATGAAAAATTTACCACAAACAGCATAGAGGTAATCATAGCCCCCGGTAACCCAGCAAATATACAAACTTTGGCAGATTTAGCAAAACCCGGCGTAAAACTAGTTCTTGCCGCTCCAGCTGTACCTGCAGGGTCATACGCAAATAGCACCATATGGAAAATAGACTCAACATGGGGCAACCCAAACAGTCCACAATACGACCCCTCAGGAGCGTACAAAAACTTTAACGCTTCCATATACCAAAATGTGGTCTCATACGAAAACAGCGTTGAGCAAGTAGTCGGCAAAGTTTCACTTGGCCTTGGCACCGCAGACGCAGGCATAGTATTTGTCTCAGACGGCGTCTATGGCACCAACACAGGAGCACAAGTAACATTCATACAAATTCCAACAGACGTAAACACAAAAGGCACATACGGCATAGGCGTAATCAACACAACACAACAACCCGAACTCGCACAAAAATTCATGAACTACTGGCTCTCAAACACTGGACAAGAACTCCTAACAAAATACGGATTTAACTCCTAAAAACACATTTAACAACCAAATTTCAATTAGGTAAAGGCGAAGAAAAACGTGCACCAACACCCTACAAATACACAAGACAACAAAATAAAAAGACAAACAAAAAAGACAACAAAAACATCACAGATACTAGATAAAGCCACAATTATACTCTTAATAGGTATCATGGTAACATACATTATTTTTCTCGCCTTACCTATAATATCTATTTTTTTAAAATTTGATTTAACACAAATTAACTCACAACTACAAACCCCTGAAATAATAAATGCTATAAAACTTAGCCTATACACCTCCCTAATAGCCACGTGCCTCTCCATTATCTTAGCGGTTCCAACAGGCTACTTTTTAGCAACTAGAAAATTTCACGGCAAACCCCTAATAGACACCCTAATGGACTTACCCCTAGTTCTACCCCCCGCTATCGCAGGTATAGCCTTACTTTACACGTTCGCACCAAAAGGACTCCTAGGACCCCTTTTCAACAGTTTAAACATAACCATACCCGGCTATACAGTAGCCGTTATTATAGCCCAAACATTTGTAGCAACCCCTTTTCTAATTAGATCAGCAAAAATAGGGTTTGAAAAACAAGACAGAAACCTCTACAATAGCGCCATACTCCTAACAGACTCACGTCTAAAAGTATTCTTTACAATTTCCTTACCTCTTGCAATGCGCGCTATCATCTCAGGCACCGTAATGACCTGGGCACGAGCCATGGGCGAATTCGGAGCAACCCTAATGTTCGCAGGCAACCTGCCAGGAATAACCCAAACAATGCCATTAGCAATATACACCATGCTCTACTCCAACCCCCTATCAGGACTAATGTTATCTATTATTCTAGTTTCCATCTCGTTTGCAGTTATTGTCATCGTTAAACTATTAGAACAAAAAAAATACGACACAAAGGAGAAGATAAAAAACGATAAAAATTGAAGGATTATCAAAATCGTTTAACGACAAAAAAGTAATAGACAACTTAGACCTAGAAGTCCAAAAAAATGAAAACCTAGTTCTCCTAGGACCTAATGGAAGCGGCAAAACAACCCTATTAAACATAATAGCAGGCTTACTAAAACCCGATCAGGGAAACATTTACATAAACAACCATATGGTAAACGGAGTAAACGGCCAAAAAAAAGTTAACATTAAACCGTTTGAACGCAACATAGGCTATGTTTTCCAAAACAACTCCCTTTTCCCCCACATGAAAATTCAAGACAACATAGCATACGGCCTAAAAACGTTACAACTATCTAAAACAGAAATAAAACAAAAAACAAACACCATGCTAGAATTTGTAGACCTAACAGAATACGCAGAGGCATACCCTAATCAACTTAGCATAGGACAACAACAAAGAATAGCCCTCGCCAGATCATTAGCCACAGAACCCCAAGTCATACTATTAGATGAACCCGTATCAGCAGTAGACCCACAACTAAAAGAAACCTTCCAAATAGAACTAAAAAAATACCTCCAAACCATAAAAACCACCACAATATACGTCACACACAACCTAAATGAAGCATACATAATAGCAGACAAAATCGCCATACTAGGAAAAGGCCACATAGAACAAATAGGCAACAGAGAAGAAATCTTTAACAAACCACAATCCGAATACGTAGCGAAATTCACAGGAACAAACATACTAAAAGGCAAAGCCACAAAACAACAACACAACAACAACCACATACAAATAGAAACCAACAACAACACACAATTAATAACAACTTGTACAAACACTGAATTAATAGGAAAAAACGTCACCATAACAATAAACCCAGAAGACATAACACTCACAACAAAAAAACCAACCAACACAAACAACAACACAACCAACACCCTCCAAGGAACCATAACAGAAATAATACAAATGCGAACAACCACACAAATCACAATTGACATAGGTATTCCAATTAAAGCAAAAATCACACCCAACACAATTAAAAAATTAGGAACCACCGTTGGCGACAAAGTTTACATAACTTTCAACCCATCAACATTAAATGTATTTTCTTAAAGATAACAAAACATGATACTGCCATAAAAAGACTACAACTAAACTACGTGAACGGTGATGATTCAGTATGGACATCATTTTGAGGTGAGTCGTTTGTGTATGTTGAGGTTTTTAAATGGTTTCTAAGAACTATTACTACAACTACAATAATACCACACAAGAAAACACACACCATCAACAGTAAAAATGGGTTAGTAGCGTACATAAAACTTTGAGAGCGCATCTGATCTAACACTTGCGGTTGACCCCGCTCATCGTTAAATGTTGCAGATGGTTCATTGTTTAGTACAATCGAGCCATCACCAATAGTAATTGTTTGTACACCACTCCAGTTTGACGTAATTTCAACAAATCTAGTATATCCATCAAGAAGACTTAGTATCATATGAGACATAGGATTACTATTCCATATATCGGCTTGTTGCTCTGATGTATACTCTACATATTCATCGTAACCAATTACTGCTTGTACTCTAAAATCTAATTTGGAACCATAAGCGTACTTATCAGTAGGCATTGAATAAATAGTATA
>WREZ01000118.1 GCA_009779045.1 Candidatus Bathycorpusculum sp.
AAAGATTGTGTTTATTGTTTTTGGGTTAGGTATTGGTGTATGTTTTTTGCTGCGATTTTGCCTGATTCCATGGCGCTTATGACTGTGGCTTCGCCTGTTGCTATGTCGCCGCCTGCGTAGACAGCGTTTAAGCTGGTTTTTCCGGTTTTTTTATCGATAGCAATGATACCGCCTGCTGTGATTTCAAGGCCTTTTGTGGTGTTTTGGATTATTGGGTTTGGGGTGCGTCCTATGGCTATTATTACTGTGTCTATGTCTATTATTGTTTCAGAGCCTTTAATTGGAATGGGTTTGCGTCTGCCAGAGGGGTCTGGTTCGCTAAGTTCCATGTTTATGTATTCCATGGCTTTTACGTGGCCGTGTTCATCGCCTATAATTTTTGTTGGAGCGGTTAAAAATTTGAATTCAATATTTTCTTCTTCAGCATTTAGGATTTCTTCTTCGCGTGCAGGCATTTCTGTTTTATCTCTGCGGTAGACTATGTATACTTTTTCTGTTCCTAAACGTTTGGCTGATCGGGCAGAGTCTAAGGCTACATTACCACCGCCTATAACAGCCACTTTTTTACCTATACCTAAAGGGGTTTTGTATTCTGGGAATTTGTAGGCTTTCATAAGGTTGACCCGGATTAGAAATTCGTTTGCGCCATAGACGCCGTTTAGGTTTTCACCTGGGATATTCATGAATTTTGGAAGACCAGCACCTGTGCCTATGAAGACAGCGTCAAATCCTTTTTGAAATAATTCATCAACGGTAAAGAGTCTGCCTATTAGAGCGTTTGGGGTTAGTTTTACGCCGAGTTTTTCTATGTAGTCTACTTCAGCTTTAACGATGCTTTTAGGTAATCTAAATTCTGGAATACCATACACTAGAACGCCGCCTTCAGTGTGTAGGGCTTCAAAGAGTTCAACAAAATAGCCAAGTTTTGCAAGATCAGCTGCAACAGTTAACCCTGCAGGTCCAGCACCAATTACAGCAACCTTTTTGCCATTAGACTTAGCTATTTGGGGCGTTTTTATGCCGCCTTTTTTTTGTTCGAAATCAGCTACATAACGTTCAAGGCGTCCAATGGATACTGGATCGCCTTTTTTGCCAAGTATACAGAGCTTTTGGCATTGTTCTTCTTGAGGACAAACACGTCCACAAATGGCGGGTAAACTGTTTTTTTCTTTAATTTTTGCAATGGCAGCATCATAGTTTTTTTGAGTTATACATTTGATAAATTCAGGAATATCAATACCAACAGGACAACCTTTGACACATTGAGCATTTGAACAATGTAAACATCGTGAAGCCTCCGCAAGAGCTTGATCCTCAGTATAACCTATAACGACTTCTTTAAAATTATTAACCCGTACACAGGGCTCTTGTTTGGGAATGTCTACGGCTTTAAAACGATTCTGAACACTTTTTTCACTGTTTAAGGGTGGTTGTGACATTGACAATTTCCTCCATGAAGGGCTTGTTGCTCTTCAGAAACATAATTTTTCACTCGCGACATTAACTCTTTAAAATCTGCTTTATGAGCATCAAACTCTGGGCCATCAACGCAAGCAAACTTTGTTTGACCATCAACAGTTACTCGACAGGCGCCACACATACCCATGCCATCAACCATGATAGCATTTAAACTGGCTATTGTTTTTATGCCAAAAGGTCGGGTAACTTCAGAGGTGACCATCATCATAGCAGAGGGCCCAATTACAAACACAATATCAATTTGTTCTTTTTTATCAATCAACTCTTGTAAAAGATCGTTAACATGACATTTTTTACCTTTTGAACCATCATCTGTAGAATATATAACCTCAGTTGAAATAGCTTCCATTTCTTTTTCAAGAATCAAAAAAGTCTTATTTCTTGCACCTAAAAGAGTAATTACTTTGTTACCAGCTTCTTTTAAGGCTCTAGCTATAGGATAAGCTGCAGCTGCACCTAAACCTCCACAGGCCATAACTGCTGTACCGTAATTGTGAATTTCACTTGGATTACCCAAGGGACCAGCAATACTTTGAATTTTATCACCCACATTGAGTTGTCCAAGCTCAATTGTTGAAAAACCCGCTTCTCTAATAAAAATGGTTATGGTACCATCTTGTTTATTCCAATTAGAGATTGTTAAGGGAAATCTTTCACTGGTTTCACGAGTTTTAATTATAAGAAATTGCCCTGCTTTAGCTTTTGCGGCAATATCTGGAGCGTAAATAACGAGTTTAGTCGTTGTAGGAATTAATTTTTCTTTTTGGACAATTGTAAAAAGTTCCCAAGACTTGTTTTCTTTATTCTCAAATATCACCATCAGCAGATAGCTCCATGTAAGTGGCCTATATATAAGTGTTAAATAGCGTATATAACTTACACGGTTAAATATATATCAGAGGTCTTAAAGAAAAACAAAAAAATTAGGCCTTTAACATTAGGATAAGTGAATATAAATGGTTAAAGTGGGTTTTAGAGTTAAGCTTTGGATGGTAAATGGTGAAGGGGAAGCAGTATTTGGTGACGGTCTTGCAGAGCTTATTGAAAGTGTAGATAAGTATCACTCGATTTTGGAAGCTGCAAAACATCTTAACATGTCTTATAGGTATGCGTTGCATAGGATTACGCTGGCAGAGAAACGTTTAGGAGAAACATTAATTACACGGGTTAGAGGTGGCGCAAAAGGCGGAGGCTCCTCAGAAGTAACACCATACGGCAGAAAACTAACAGAACAATACAGAAAAACTCAAACAGAACTTAGAACATTCTTAGAAAATAGAGCATATTAACCCAAAATAAATTTTTACAATAAACATCTGTCACGAAACAAAAAATTGCTACAAAAAACCAAAAATTATTCACCCATATACCTATGGGCTCTTTTTCTTCCCCTTAGATAGAAAAACAATAAAGTAATAACAACAACACCTATTGTTAAAACTGCTGCAATTACAACAGACCAAGTTAAGAAAGCCCCCGCATATTCAGATTCAGATGGAGCCGTAGCAGAGGGTGAAGTATCAGGATATCCCTGTGGATTATAACCTATAGGCACATATTTAACATTAAAACCTCTACCCACTATGTAGAAAACATCATCAATAGTAACCATTGTACATCCCCTAATATATGGAGCCGTATCCACAATTTTTGCAGTTGACCAAACATCGCCTACAGGATCATAAACCCAAGTAAACGGTTTCACATTCATAAGGTCTTCTTTAGCAGCCTCAATCCCTAACACATAAACGTTTTTAGGGGCATAAATACCCGACGTCGCTATCATAGTAGCCGCAAAGAAAATAGGATTTGTGGCAAATATGTGCTCATCAGTTGTTTTGCACTCATTCCATACATTAGATGTTGGATCATAAATTCTAATTCGCAATTGAGCACTAAATAGACCTCTCCAAAGAGTTCCTGTTTGGGGTGTGATTAAAAAGTCGCCTACTATTATTTTGTTATCCATCGTATCTGAAAACGCATATACCATGGACGTTGGCATATTGGTTTTATTTAGCCATTTACCTGTAGCTGGGTTATACATGTACATAGCACTTTGGGTTATAACGAAAAGTTGTTCATTTACTACATGAGTTTGCAGGGGTTCTTCTTTAGTTGGTAGAGATGTCTTGGTGCTCCATTTATCAGCAAGGGGGTTATACAGGTACAGCTCTCCTTTGGGGGTTATAATGAAAATTTGTCCATCTATAATCTGTGTTTGCATACCTTGGTTTACGTAAATGGGTAAAGACTTCTTACTCTCCCACATATCAGTTAGGGGGTCATAAACTTCAACTATGTCTAATGGATTAAGTAACGGTGGGCCTAGAGGAAAAAGAGTGCCATCTTCACCGCCTATGCAGTAAATTTTGCCTTGACATGTCACTATAATAAAATTACCGCGTGGTGTTGGCATAGGTTTTAAAGTAGTCCACGTATCAGTCACTGGATCATAACACTCATTAGTATCCACAAAACCGTGAATCACACCAGTGTGACTATCAACTACTTCAGCCCCTCCAATAGCATAAATTTTGCCATCAACAGCAATAACTCCCAATCTAGATCTGGGTTCATTCATAGGAGTTTTTGTATTCCAAGAATCCTCAATTAATTCTGAGGCTGAAACATGATTAAATATTACTATAAAGGAGCCGTTTATGAAAAAGAAAAGTAACGCAAAGACTAAAATTTTATTCATACTTAACGCCTCTTGTTTCTTTTCTTGCTCTTAAATAGAAAAATAACGCCCCAGTACAAATGCAAACAGTTAAAACTAATACAACAATTGTAGCGGGATTGCTTAAGAAAGACTTAGACGTTATTTCAGAAGAAACAGGTGGCACCGTAGTAGATGGTTGAGTGGCAGGATAATTCTGTGGAATATAGCCAATGGGCACATATTGCTCATTTAATGAGAGAACATCTGCGCCACCGCCACGCCAACCGTAATTATTTCCACCAATTACATATAAAACATCATCAACAACTGCCACCCCAAAATCCTGCCGATGCGTAGGCAAACCCTTGGCAGTTGACCAAGAATCACCCGCAGGATCATAAACCTGATTAGTAAACGAATCATCAAGACTGGTTGTAAGCCCTAAAACATAGACATACTTAGGTGCATAACGATCAGTTGTCACCCCAGCACCACCACGAAATACACCCACATAGCCTGCTGTTTTTTCAGTCCACTCATCAGTTTTGGGGTCATAAACAAAAACTTTTGGACCAAATGCGTAGCCTTCAATAAAGACACTTGTAACTATTATCTTATCATCTACCACAGTTGAATACATATATTCCATCCACGGAAGGTTAGGTAAACGACTTTTTTCCGTCCATTCATCAGCAGCTGGATCATACATAAAC
>WREZ01000119.1 GCA_009779045.1 Candidatus Bathycorpusculum sp.
GTTTATGAGTGGTCGAGATATCTTTGCAAAGTTGCAAACCAATCACTCTGTCCAGCTGCAAATGGTTGCGTTAGGTGCTGGACAAACCCGCTGCAGTTTCTTTATAAAGAGTGCAGGGGTGGGATTGACGTGTTTGCGTCTGGAGCCTTCCTCAAAATTACGGCTTAGACTTTGAGAGTTCATTTTAACACTACAGAAATAAGTTAGCTCAACTGTTAATAAGCCTTTTTTCTACAACTTCCAATGAATGTTTTATAATCACGTTAGTGTTTATTCACAAACTACTTTGAGGCATGACCCATTTTCTGCACTTATTAATAAGAAAATTAAATGTTTTTTACCATCTGTACATATTCAAGAACCTCAAAGCCAAGTTTACAGTATAAATCTATAGCTCGCTTGTTCTCTTTTGCAACCTCAAGGCGAAACCGTTTAACTAATGGATACTCGTGCTCCATAAATTGCATAAATTTACACCCTAATCCCTTTCCCCTGCATTCATCCCTGATATAGAGATCTTCGAGCAATACAACAGGACCACCCACTTCAGTTGCAAAAGAAAAAGACAACAAAGCAAACCCCACAGACACCCCCCTGTCCTCTATAATGAGCGCACGAAAATAAGGAGAATTACTCACTGCAACCTTAAAAATTGTTTCAAGTACAGACCTATCTACGTTATGTACAACCGCTTTTGACGAATAGAATTCCTCTGCCATCTCCAAAAATACAGTTTTGTCTTCTTGTGCTATATCACGTATCATAATTTTTCCTTTCTTGTAAATAAGTGATTTAGCTTCTTATTAACCGTAACTCGTTATGTGTAACCATACGTATTAGGGCAAATAGGTATGTTTTTTCGGTTTTTGAAAAGACATAAACCTTCCTCAATACTCTTCACATCACTTAGCTTTATTTTTGAGAAAATAGTGCAACAAGTACATGGAAATACAAAAACTAATTGAACAAACCAAAAAATAGCCGATCCGCGAAGACAATATGGATGTTTATGGCTGCTCTTGATGTTGATGTACTTGAAAAAATCCTGTTCTAAAAGTAAGTGCTTTTGCCCTGGTATCTGGAGCCTCCCTCAAAATCTTGGCTTAGACTTTGAGATATCATATTTAAACACTAAAAGAATAGAGACTATTTATCACTAATAAGTATTTTTTGTAATGTTGTGTAGAAAAGGATATACTATGGAAGATTGAAAAATATTGTGAAAGAGCTGCGCAGTAACTATAGAAGGTGTTGTAGATATGGATAACTTGGACGACCTGAAAAAATTTTTGAGAACTAACGACATATTTTTTGAGGAAATCATTGCAGACGATATATTGTTAGATAAACTTCCTAACACCACTCTCGTAGTTAATAAGAGTGGTGAACTATGGGCTTTTAAGTTACACAATAAAACAAAAACATTAGACATTTTGATAAAATTAGCCACTTACATACATTTTACACATCTAAATATTTCTGATTGCGCACTAACACAACTACCTACATCCCTCCAAAGCCTAACCAACCTACAAACCCTAAACATAAGCTTTAATGGTTTATCTTCTCTGCCTGATTGGTTACAAAGCCTAACCAACCTACAAACCCTAAACATAAGTGGTAATGATTTATCTTCTCTGCCTGATTGGTTACAAAGCCTAACCAACCTACAAACCCTAAACATAAGCTTTAATGATTTATCTTCTCTGCCTGATTGGTTACAAAGCCTAACCAACCTACAAACCCTAAACATAAGTGATAATGGTTTATCTTCTCTGCCTGATTGGTTACAAAGCCTAACCAACCTACAAACCCTAAACATAAGTGGTAATGGTTTATCTTCTCTGCCTGATTGGTTACAAAAACTAACCAACCTACAAACTCTACACATAAGCTTTAATGGTTTATCTTCTCTGCCTGATTGGTTACAAAGCCTAACCAACCTACAAACTCTACACATAAGCTTTAATGGTTTATCTTCTCTGCCTGATTGGTTACAAAAGCTAACTAGCCTACAAACCCTAAACATAAGTGGTAATGGTTTAAAGTTTCTGCCTGATTGGTTACAAAAGCTAACTAGCCTACAAACCCTAAACATAAGTGGTAATGGTTTAAAGTTTCTGCCTGATTGGTTACAAAAGCTAACTAGCCTACAAACTCTACACATAAGTGGTAATGGTTTAAAGTTTCTGCCTGATTGGTTACAAAAGCTAACTAGCCTACAAACCCTAGACATAAGTGGTAATGGTTTAAAGTTTCTGCCTGATTGGTTACAAAAGCTAACTAGCCTACAAACCCTAAACATAAGCTTTAATCCCTTTCAAACACTTCCACATATAATCTTGCCCTTTTTGCAAGCTATCAATGTATCAATTGATGACGTAGCGATTGATGATGTCCCGTCTACAACTGTTAAACAAGGATGGGATACTATTGCCCAATATTATGCTGCTATTGGTCATCAGAAAAAATCATCTCTTGCCGAGCTTAAGGTGATGATAATTGGTGATGGAAGCTCAGGCAAATCCTGCATATCAAAAGTATTAAAAGAAAAAGACCAGTACAAACATGACCCAGAGGAAAAATCCACAGTAGGTATTGAGTTAAGAGATATAAAACATACTTTTGGAACTGAAAAATGGGTGCTTCGAATGTGGGATTTTGGAGGTCAAGAGGCTTACGCAGCCACTCAAACTCTGTTTATGACAGATGAAACTCTATATCTTATAGTAATTGATGCTCGTAGCGAGAAACGACCTGACCATTATTTACATTATGTTAAAACTTTTGCTCCAAATTCACCAATTATTTTGATTATTAATAAAATTGATGAGAATGAACGATTTGATTTAAACCGTCCACTTTATCTAGATGAGATAAAATATCCTCACGTTCATTCTGAAATAATAAGGTTTAGTTGTAAAAAAGAGGATCGTAAACGTTATGAAACAGATCTTTTTAGAGCAATTGAAACTGTTCTAAACAATGGAAAGTATAAACTGCGAGAAAAACAATGGCCACATAGTTGGAGAGTTGTAAAAGACGCTTTGATGACACGTTTAGCAACAACAAATAACACATATGTTACTGGAGCTGACTATGATGCAATATGTGCTGAGTGCCAACTCCAGTCTACGCATAAGGAAACTGTCCGTAAAGACTGCAATACGCTTGGCGTGATTTTTTCCTACACAAACAAAAATCCTATGTCACCTGTTGATTGGATAATGCACCCCGATTGGGTGACCAAGGGAATTAATTATCTTTTTGGGCTGGATGTAGGTGGTTTTTACGAAACTGAGAAAATTTTTAAACATATGCGGCAACATAAATATGACGACGAGGAAATTCGCGCCATTTTGACCATGCTTAAAAGGGAAAAACTGGCTTATGATGATGAATCGTCAGATCAATATTTCATCCCTGCACTTCTGTCAGCGGATGTATCGACAGAATTTATAGGTAATGATAAATGGAGCATACCCGAAGAGAGCCAAGTTGTAGATAAAATAAACAGTGAAATTCGTTTCCGTTATCCAGCTTTACCTCATAGGATCAAGCAAACTTTTATGGTTAATCTCTACAGGAACAACAAGAAAAATCTTTCTCTTTACCGTTATGGAGCCTGTTGGATGCAGGATAATGTGCGTATTGTTATGATGGAGGATAACAATGACCTTGTTTTTTATCTGCAAGGTGATAGCAATAGCGTTTTACACAATGCACGAATATGGGTTCAAGATAAGATGAAAGAAATAAACAATAGCATAAACATAGAAAAATGTGACGTGATACATGTTTTTCGTAAAAATGATGCAAATGGTAATCCGCAATTTGATGAACGCAATGATAAAAATTTACGGCGTTTACTTACATCAGGCAGGGCTGAGAAGATTTGGTTAGAAAATACCGACCAAATAATTTCTTTGAAAAAACTATTAAAAGATTATGAACCTACAACAAATGAAGCGACAAGACACATGACCAATGTAACAAACAACACATACAATGGAACTGTATATGACCAAAGAGAGTCCATAAAACCCATAGGTATCAATGAAGGCACAATAAATTATGCCCTGAACAACGTGTCGTATAGTGAATTGCAAGATTTTCTTCAAAAGTTTTTGGAAGCACAAAAATTTTCTTCTGAAATCGTAATAAAAGGAAATGAGAAAGTAAATCTAACAGGTGAAGAAGAGACAAAAATAAAGGATATAATAAACACGCAAAAACCTGCGGAAGGTAAAAGTAAATTTAAAAACCTTATCACATCATCTTTACCTTCTTTGAATGTGGGTGATACTGTTTTAAATCTATCTACAGCGCTGATAAACTTTTCTAACGCACACCCCAATGCGTGGACAGGAGTTAAGGCGGTACTTACTGTGGTTAAAACAGCAATGTCTATTGAATCTTGATTGTGGGGTATTTTATAACATAAAATGTTTTTTTACCCTTTTAGTATATAACCAGTAATTCCTATCCTGAATTCTGGTCAAAATTGTAATATACATGGTTGAAAAATGTTCGTAGCATTTCACTATATATTGCTTGTTATGCTCCATCGCGAGTGATTTTTGTGCGCAAACATTTACTTTTTGTGCGACAACTGTATCATTAATTTTTACTGACGCTGTATATTACAATTATCATATACATCAAATATACTAGTTGCAAAAAATAACTCTACCCACACACGACATTTAACTTGAAACACTACTTACAGAAATAACTCAAAACTAATACATATAAGTGTATAGTACAAAAACACGCAGAATTCAGGTTTTAACTGAAAATTGTGAAAAAAAATTTTGAAGTATGTTAGTGTATAAGAAGTTTCTACTATTGA
>WREZ01000120.1 GCA_009779045.1 Candidatus Bathycorpusculum sp.
ATGCCCAAATTTTGTCGTAATTCAGCTAAAATTGGTTTGTTGGGCAAAAAACAAACAATTTATTCCGTAATTTATTCCGTAATTTTTGTCGAAATAACTCTTGTTATGTACAAGCATACACTCGTTTTTTAGTTTTTTGAGAACGTTGTCTTTAGTTGATCGGTAAAAATTATGCAGGATTATGTTTTCTGGATAAATGCCCTTTCGTTATCAATACTTTCTTTTCCTGAAAAATAACAGGATACAGAGAAGAGCGCCAAAAGAAAAAAAGAGGATATTATGGCGATATCTCCGTGTAAGTTTGGGTTCAAATCCCAGCGGCCCCACCACGCACTCCCATAGCTATAATTATTTTAATGATTTATGTGCTTATGTAAAGTATGAGGGGTATAACTGGATAGTAAAAACGGGTATGTTGGTGATAATAATAATGATAAGTGGTCAAGAAATTGAGTTGATGTGAGGTAAAACAGATAAGAGTTGTTGAGTTAATAGGAAAAATGGGTTAGTGGTGAGTAGTTATAGTCGTGTGATTGGTGAGATGAGTGTGAGTGTGGTTGATAATGAAAAAGTTTGATGAAAACAAGAATTTGCCTGAAAGAAATGATGTTTATAAAATGTTGTGTGAGTGTTTTGTGGCGGAAAGTAAAACTGAAGCTGTGAGAGCTATTGCACAATATTTGGCTATGTTTGCCGATGGTACTTTAAAGTATGTGGATGAAAATCGAGCTACGTTAAAGGGTGGAGTTGAACGCTACAAAAAGTTTTTGGATGCTGAAAGTTTACCCGTTAATTCGGAGTGTCCTGAGGAAGTAGTTAAACAGTTGTCAAAGTATTTCCAAAGGGCTGTTCAATGGGAAAAAGCAGAAACGATGATAAACATCACGCCGCCTGCTAATTTGGTAAGTATTGCTAGTTCTGCGTATGTAAATTTGTTTAACCCTAATTTTGCACAAGATGAAGTGTCGGGTTATTTGTTAGCTACTGAGTTGGTGGTTACGAAATTTTTGGCTGAGTTAGTTGGTTGGGATGTTAAAAAGGCTGGGGGGGTGTTTACGTTTGGTGGAAAAGGTATCAATTTGTATGCAGGTAAAATTGGGCTTGTAAAAGCTGTTCCAAATGTTAGACGTTTGGGGGTTGGTAATAGTCAAACAATAATTATCACTACTGAAAAATCTCATCCTTGTAACTTTGAAATATGTGATTGGTTAGGTATTGGTAGTGATTTCTGTTTGAGTTTGCCTACTACTATTGCAAACGGTCAAATGGATTTAAACATATTAGAGGGAACGTTAAGAGAAAAATTGAGAAATGGTGTAAGAATTGGTTGTATTATTGTTAACGGTGGAACAACCAATGAAGTTATAGTTGATCCTATAAAAGAAATAGTTGAAATTAGAGATAAACTTGTTTTAGAGTTCAACTTAGATTATGTTCCACATGTTCATGTTGACTCTGTGATTGGTTGGATATGGCTAGTTTATAAGCACTATGATTTTAAAAGAAATAGATTGCATATGTCTCAAGCAGAGTTGGCAAAAATGTCTGCTATGAGGGATAAAATTTCTGAGTTAAAATATGCAGATTCTTTTGGGGTTGATTTTCACAAAACCGGTTTTTGTCCATATATATCAAGTTGTATCATGGTAAATAATAAAGCTGATCTGCAAGCCTTAGGTGGAAAATCAGCATATGATATTGATTCATTAAAACATGGTGAATATGCGCCATTTGAGTGGACTTTAGAGCTCTCTAGGGGATCTTGTGGTCCAATTTCTGCATATACGGCATTTAAATTATTTGGTTTAGAGGGTTTTCAAGAATTGATATATAACATGTTCTCTAATGGCGAATACATTCGTAATTTATTAAATACAAAAAATGACTTCGATGTAATTAATAACGAAACCGAAGGGTTTGCTACTTTATTTGTAATTCTTCCACCAACAAAAACACTACGTTACAACGACTATACAAAATTAGATGAGGTAGAAGTGAAAACTTTGTTAGACTACAATCAGCAGTTCTTCTTATTTCTATTGAACAAGTATGAGACAGGTAAGATTGGTTTTAGGATAACATTCTCTAAAAATTATACGCCACTTGGAGCTAAAGTTAAAACGGGTTGCTTGAAAATCTATCAAGCATCACCTATAGTAACCAAAGAAAAAATTTATAAAACAATTAACCAGCTAATTGAACTAAAGAAAGAGTTTGATAATAGCAATAAAATATTTGAAGACCAAATAAACAGACCATCTGACTTTATCTACAGAACGTAACAAACCGTGCAAAATAACTTATGATTATAAGTTGTGTTGTAGGTGAAAAAACATGTTGTTGACAACTATCTTACCTAGATGGTATGTGAGTGTGAACCTCCTTTGGTATTTGACTAACTGAGTTTGTTATAATATTCCGATGAAAAAATCGTAGTTGAAAGAACTTCTAACTTTTATGTGTGCACTTGATGGCGTTTCATCTATCTTTTTGTAAGTTATTGTAATACAGGTGTTCGTTTAGTGTAGTAGACTATGTGTTTGATGGTTAAATGTTGAGCTTAATGGTAATATTTATTATGTATAATTCAATATATAATTGACAAATGTATGATTATATTGTACATTAGTGGGAAGTCAAACGAAGCTGAGGAGTAAACATGGAACTAAATAAGGTAAAAGATGAGCGAATACAAAAGGGGTTAGCGCAAAATATTGCTCCAATGTATTCTGTACTTTTAATTTTAACCACAATCAGCCTAATCGCAAAAATAGCACTAAAACTACACCCAGCATTCTACACAGTAGAAATCATAGCCCTCATCGCATCACCTACTTACTATATCATATCAACCGCTCAAAAAAACATACTATTTGTGAAAGAAAAAGACGAAGCCATCACCAACATAAAAAACTATGCAAAAAACAACAGCTACAACCTACACTTTTGGATTTTTCTAATTGGAGGAATAATTCTTGGCGTCTCACAATTCGTTTACTTCCCTCTCTTTCTTGAAGGGACAGCACTTCAACAATTTCTATCCGCTTCAAGTATGCTCGTGTATATGTTCGTAGGCGTTATTCCACTCTCGGTTGCGAACAAAAAATCACACAAGAAAGGACTTCTTGTGGCATGGAACAGCGAAAAATCAAAAATAACCACCCTAAAAGGATTAAAACTTTGGGCTACGGTGCAGGCGGTTTGTGGTGGTGTTGTTCTTGTTGTGTTTTTTTTGTTGGCTATTTTTGGTTATACTCCATCCGGTAGTAGGTTCTTGGGATTTGCGACTTCAATGGCAGTTGTATTATTTGGGATGAGTTTTCTGTATTTTCCAATAAAGAAGAGCATGTTGGAAAGTGAAAAGTATGCTGACAAAGAAGTTGAGTGTGTGAAGAAATCAGTGGAAGATAATGTGGAGGGTGTCGTTTGAAGAATAAGAGGATGAAGCTTGCTCGTGTTGCTTGTGATTTGTCTCAGGAGCAGTTGGCTGAGAAAATTGGTGTAACAAGACAAACTATTAGTTTGATTGAATCCGGTAACTATAACCCTACAATAAAATTGTGTATTCTGATATGTAAAGCTCTTAACACTACCATAGATCAGTTGTTTTGGGATAGTGATGCTCTATAAGTATTTAGCTTTTAACTGTTAATCTGTCACTAATTCTGATGTTTGCGAAGAATCAAAGAGTTACAGTTGTGAAAGGATTGTTTTAGTAAATGGTGTGTGTTTAGCTCATTAGGGGTGTGTTTGTTGGTTTATTTGTTGTGTGAGGGTTGGTTTTAGCGTTAACTTTAATATTCTTATTGTAGTTTTCATTTGTGGTGTATTTAGTATGAATGCTTTAAGTGTGAATGAGTTGGCTTATCAATTAGCTCAGAAACTTTTGGTTAATCCTGAATTGTATGGTGTTGCTGTGTCTAAATCTGCCATGGGGGCTGTTATTGTTGATGCAGGTGTTAAGGCTCCTGGTGGTTTTGAGGTGGGGAAGATTTTAACTGAGCTCTGTCTTGGTGCAGCTGGAAAAGTTGATCTTGGTTTTAAATCGTATGGTGAGATTGATTTTCCATCCGTTATTGTTACTACGGATTTTCCTGCAGTGGCTTGTTTGGGTTCTCAGTTTGCTGGTTGGCGTATAAAAGAGGATGACAACATTGCAATTGGATCTGGTCCAGTTCGTGCTATAGCTCTTAAACCTAAAGAGGTATATGATGAAATTGGTTACACAGATAAATGTGATAAGGCTGTAATTGTTCTTGAGAGTAATCAGTTACCCACAGAAATTTTAATTGAAAAAGTCACCAAAGCCTCAGGTGTTGCTCCTGAAAATCTAATAGTAGTAGTTGCTCCAACAGCTAGCATTGCAGGTTTAACCCAAGTCTCCGGACGAGTAGTTGAAGTAGGTATACATAAACTAAAAACTGTAGGCTTAGATCCAAAATGCATAAAATACGCTATGGGGTATGCGCCTATTTGTCCCTCCGGCCCAGATTTCGAAGTTGCCATGGCACGTACTAACGATGCAATTCTCTATGGCGGTACCGTCTTCTGCGCAGTTGAATACGATGATGAAGCAAAACTACAAGAAATTATCAACCAAACACCCTCTATGATGTCAAAAGATTACGGCAAACCATTCTTGCAAATTTTCCGAGAAGCCGACAAAGACTTCTACAAAATAGACCACAACTTATTCGCGCCAGCAGTAATAATAGTCAACAACGTAAAGACTGGACGAACCTTTAAGGCAGGAAAAATCAATTCACAAGTTCTCTTAGAGTCATTAGGCTTCTAAGACCCTTATTTTTTCTTAAACAAAATTTTTAAAAAAA
>WREZ01000121.1 GCA_009779045.1 Candidatus Bathycorpusculum sp.
ACCTAAAGAGAGTCTTATAGAAGTGCCAAAAACGGTTCCGCCTGAAATTGCTTGTATGACAGAATTATTATCTTCAGCAATAAATGCCATTGAACAAGTTGGCTTGCAGAAAAATCAAAGAGTGCTTATTTTTGGCGGGGGACCTGCAGGGTTGATGCTTGGATTAGCAAGTAAATTTTTTGGCGCCACACCAGTTGTTGTTGAAAAAGACCCTGAAAAACGTGAGAAAGTTTTGCCGTTTTGTAAAAGTGCTGATATTTATCTATCAGATATTGTCGCTTTTGAGAGTTTTGATGTGGTAGTTAATGCTGCTCCGGATCCAAATATTTTATCTGAGGGGCTCTTGAGGTTAAATGCTGGAGGTAAATTTTGTTTGTTTAGTGGTTTTACAAAAAATGTTAACCTCCCAAGTGATTTATTAAATGAGGCACATTATAGACAATTAAATATAATTGGGGCTTATGGGAGCACGAAGCGTCAAATGGAGATAGCGTTAAAAATTTTAGAAGCTAATGTTCATACTATTAGATTGCTAATTCATGAAGTAATAGGTCTGGAAAGTGTGCCGTTGGTTTTGTCTGAAATTTTGCAGGGTCAAGCTTTGAAGTATGTTGTAGATTTGCAAAAAGGTGAAGTGTTTGGTAACTGAGGAAAAATTAAGAGCTTTTGGTCAGCTAATTTGTAAGGTTGCAATGGGTAAGACTTTGAATAGGGAGGAGTCTTGTGAGGCGTATAGACAAATTATTTTAAATGAGCAGCCTGAGCTTCAGCAGGGAGCTTTTTTGTTAGCGCATATTACGCGTAAACCTACTACAGAGGAGTTGTCTGGTGTTTGGGATGCATTAGATAGGTTTGATACCGAAAAGTTTAGAGCCGATGTGCAGGGTGTAGTTTGTGATATTGTTGGTACAGGTTCGGATGCTATGAAAACTGTGAATGCGTCTTCTCCTGCAGCTCTTATTGCGTCAGCTTGTGGTGTGGTTGTTGCTAAGAAGGGAGCTAAAAAAGTTACAGGTGTATCGGGTGCTTCTGAGATTTTTGAGATTTTAGGGGTTAATTTGTCTAGCCCTATGAGTAATGCTAAGCAGTGTTTGGAGAGGTATAATATTTGTTATATACCGGGTGAGGCTTTTTTGAAGTCGGGTTGGGCACGACTTATTCAGTATATGCGGTTTACATCTGCATTTAATATTGTAGGTCCGTTAACGTTGCCATGTGAAAATACAGATTGTATTGTAATTGGTGCTTATGCACCTGAGGTATGTGATCAGCTTATTGCTATTTTAAAGGAAATTGGCGTTAAACGTGCTGTCGCACCTTATGGTATGGTTAATGGTGTGGATAAGGGTAAGGGTATTGATGAGTTTTCGCCATGTGGTCCAACAAGAGTGGTAGAGTTAAAAAATGGAAAAATAGAAACATACACTGTTCAACCGGAGGATTTTGGCATAAAAACGCACACAACCTTCGATGTGGCATCCTTTAACAAGGCATATGACAATGCCATGGCTATTAAACAGGTGCTTTTAAAAGAATATGATAACCCATTAGCAGACCTGTTTTGTATGAATGCCGCAGCAGCTTTGTATGTATCAGGTATCAGCAACTCATACAGAGAGGGTATGGAGAGAGCTCAGGAAGCATTAAGGTCAGGTAAGGCATTGATGCAACTAAACCATTTGACTAAACAACAAACCTAAAAACAAGGCTCTAACAAACGCAGAAGTGATTTGCCTACGTGAGTATAAATAGCAGTTATTTTCATGTTTTGCTGTTAATGATAGCGTTATTAGATGTTGGCGTAGGCTGTTTTTTTCCGAGAATTTTTGTTGTAAACGTGTTTTTTAATTGTCCAAAGATTTTTGTTATAAAGGTGATCCCTAAATCACGGTATTTTACAATTATGGGAACTTTGTCAAAGAGCATAAAGAGCTCACAGAGTAATGTAGGCACTATGGATAATCCTAGTACAATTAGCCAGTGTGTACCGCTTATGGTAGAGAGGCCAAAGACATGATTAAAGGGTGTTATAACCAGTGCGGCTAGTACAACGAGCATAAGTGCTGCACAGCCTACTAGGGGTTTATTATTTCTGATGGGTGTTTTAAATATGGATTTTGTGCTACGAACGTTGAAGACGTGAATTATAGAGGTCCAGCTTGTAATTAGGAAAGCAATAGTCTGTCCTACACCCAAGGAGGGCCCCACAGTGTCAGACACTGTAGAGAAAGCGCCTATGTAGAAACCTATCAACACTACAATGGAGCAGAAAATGGTCTGCTGAATAATTAAACGGAATAAGTAACCGGTGAAAAAGCTTTCATTACGCTTTATCGGCGCGTTATTCATAACTTTAGGGTCAAATTCTTCACGAGAAAGATTAATTCCCGGAATACCATCACCTAACAAATTGATTAACAATAACATAACTGGTGTTAATATAATACCCCAACCAGCCATTTGAGCAAATAACATTATGATAATTTCACTAAAATTACAGACTATTAGAAAAGCTATGGTCTTTTTAATGCTTTCATATACACACCTACCTTCACCTACAGCTTCAACAATAGTTGCAAAATTATCATCAACTAGAACCATGTCAGAGGCACTTTTAGCTACTTCAGTTCCGGTTTTGCCCATGGCAATACCAATATCAGCTACTTTTAGTGCCGGTGCATCATTTACCCCATCACCTGTCATGGCGACAACTTCACCATTAGCTTGCCAGGCTTTTACAATACGAAGTTTATCCTCAGGAGATACACGCGCATAAACAGAGAAATTTCTAACAGTATCATTTAGTTCTTCTTCAGATATCTCTGCAAGATCCGCACCAGTTATAGCCTGCTGACCTTCCTCTAAAATACCTAAATCTTTAGCAATAGCAGAAGCCGTTGCAGCGTGATCACCTGTAATCATTACAGTACGAACACCAGCATGCTTTGCCTTCTCTATAGCAACCGCAACCTCAGGACGAGGAGGATCAATTAAACCCACAAGACCATACAATATTAGATCATTCTCTACGTCAGCTAACTCGTTGTGCTCGGGCTTTTCGTCAACATGTTTACCAGCTAAGGCGATAACACGCAATGCTTTATCAGCGAACGCATCATGCACACGCAAAGCCGCCGCCAAATCAGAGGCAGACTCAGAAGAAATATGTAAACGATCAAGAGCACCCTTAGATAATACAATGTATCCACTATCTCTATCCTTTAAGACCACAGTCATCTTTTTCCGTTCAGAAGAAAACGGAATTTCTGCCACACGCGGATATTCATGTATAATTCTATCCATAGAATACCCTTTTTCAGCTAAAAGCCTAAGTATACCAATTTCCGTGGCATTACCTATATACACCTTATTTCCATGAGCATCAATCTCAAAAGCCGCATTACCAGCCATGGCCAACTGTTTAAGAAAATGATGTTGATTTTCAGAAAACTCTATATCATCTGCAAAAGGCTCTTCACCACAAATCCAAAGCTGCTTAACAGTCATACGATTCTGAGTAAGCGTACCCGTTTTATCAGAACAAATAACAGAAGTATTACCCAAAGTTTCCACAGCAGGAAGCTTACGAACAAGAGCATGCTTCTTTACCATCCGCTGCACACCATTTACCATAGTCAAGGTAACAATTAACGCAAGAGTTTCAGGAACCGCCGCCACAGCCAAAGAAATAGTAACTAACAACATGTCACCAAACGGAGTACCACCCCATAAACCCACAGCCATCATGAAGAAAGCAGAAATAATGGCTATACCACAAATGGTTTTACCAATTTGGTCAAGACGCAACTGCAGAGGCGTTTTTGCAGATTTATTTCCACGCAAAAATTTAGCAATCCGCCCCATTTGAGTATTCATACCTGTAGCAGTAACCACAGCTATACCACGACCCGCCGTAACAACACAACCCGTAAAGATCATGTTATCTTGATCACCTATGGGTATATTCCCAGAAAGCGTAACAGAAGCATCCTTTTCTGCAGGCTCACTCTCACCTGTCAAAGCAGACTCATCAGAAAAAAAGCCCGTCGACTCAAGCAGACGAGCATCAGCAGGAACAATGTTACCTGTCTCCAAAAGAACAATATCACCGGGAACAATCTCAGAGGTATCTATATTCTGCTTAATCCCCTCACGCAAAACAACACAAATAGGAGAATTCAACTGCGCCAAAGCCTCAAGCGCCTTCTCAGCCTTACCCTCCTGAGTAATAGCCAAAATAACATTCATAACCACTACAGCCAAAATAACAAAAGACTCAACTAACCCATCACCCTCATGAAGAAAAGCCAACAAAAAAGAAAGCCCTACAGCAACTAACAAAACAATAACAGAAATATCTTTAAGCTGATTAAAAATTTTTTGAAACAAACCAATCTTTTTAGGAGGATTTAAAACATTTTTACCCTCACTTTGACGCGTGTAAACCTGCTCGTGAGACAAACCAACATGAGAATTTACATCCAACTTTGCCAATACAGACTGGACATCCAATTCATACCAGTTAGTTTCACCTCTATTCTCACTTTCCACAGTCTCAACTCCAACAGCTACACAAGACGCAACCTAAACACACACAAAAAACAAACACCATTTGTAAATGGTCCTATATATCATATCGCTCCAACAACCCCAAGTATTTCCATAAAACATTATCAAATAGATCTCCACGGATAGTTTCTTTTTTCGCGGTTAGTTATTTCCGCAGACTAGTATGCACATAATTCGCAGTCAACATTATCAATGATAACTATGGACATGAAAAACTACTAAATGTCAACATTTCGGTGTTGCGGAATCAAATTTTTGAGAC
>WREZ01000122.1 GCA_009779045.1 Candidatus Bathycorpusculum sp.
GCAGATAACCTTTCATACGTTTCGCCATTGGAAAGCCACTATGGAATACCACAAAACCAAAGACATCATACGAGTCATGAAAATACTCGGACATAAAAACATCAAAAACACCATGGTGTACACACAGTTGGTAGAATTCGACGAAGACGACCAATTCGTATGCAAAGTCGCAACAACCACAAAAGAAGCCACAGAACTAGTCACAGCAGGCTTTGAATACGTCTGCACAATGGACGACGGCGCAAGACTATTCCGAAAACGAGCCTAACCACAAAAAACCGTAACGCAAAATGTCATCATCACAAAAAGTATGTGGATTCATGCCAAAGAGCTGGGGATGGGAATTGAACCCATATAGAGCAGCTCTGCAGGCTACCGCCTCAGCCATTCGGCCACCCCAGCGACGTCAACATCGTGAATCTTACATAAAAATATTTGCAGTGGGTTGATTACTTTTTTGAGTACACAAACAGTTACTTTTCAGTCGTCTTGTTTTGTGTATTCTGCACCTAAAAAGTGGCTATTGTAGCTATAGATGTGAAAGTGGTTTGTTGTAGGATTATTACATTTCTGAAGTGATATTTTTTTAAAAATGTTAGAGGTAAAGGGTTTTTGGTGGTTTTATTTTAGGACGCTTTGTCTGCCGAGTTCGAAGCTTTGTAGGTTGATTTGTAGGTATTTTTCGTTTAGTCTGTTTGTCATTGCTTGTTTGAATGAGTCTTGTTTTATGGGCATTTCTGGTAATGCTGATAGTGCTCCGAGTAGTACTGTGTTGACAACTAGGTTGTTGCCTACTTGTTTTGCGATGCCTGAACCGTCTACTTCATGGACGTTTGGTGTTTGGGATTTAATTATTTCGAGGAGTTGTGTGGCTGTTTTTTGTTTGGTGTTTTTTGAGGTGGTTGTGTTTGGGGGGATGTGTTTTGTGTTTACGATAACTGTTCCGTTTTGTTTTAGCATGGGTAGTGTTCTTGTGGTTTCGAGTATTTCAAAGCCTATGAGGGCGTCTGCTTTTCCGGTTTCGATTAGGGGGGTTTGGATTTTTTCGCTTATTTTTGCGTAGGCTACTATGGAGCCGCCGCGTTGTGCCATGCCGTGGATTTCTGCTTTTGTTACGTCAAAGCCGTCGAGTATGGCGGCTTCGCAGAATATGTCGCTTAAGACGACGACTCCTTGGCCGCCTACGCCTGCGAATACGAGGTCGAGTTTCATTGTGTTTTTCTCCTTATAGCTTCGTGTGGGCATATCATTTGGCATACACCACATCCATTGCATAGTGTTGGGTCAATTTCTGCTTTATTGTCGGTTTGTGTGATTGCTGGGCATCCAAAGTTTACTGTGCATACGCCGCAGGTGCCGCATTTGTCTGTAATTTCATAGGGTGTTTCGCGTTGTTTTAGGAGGAGTGGGCAGGGGCGTTGTGATATTATAACGCTTGGGCCGTCATAATTGATGATTTCGCGTATGGCGTTTGTTGTAGCTTTGGTGTTGTAGGGGTCTACTGTTATAATTTTGTCTATACCTATGCTTTTTGCGATTTCGTGTATGTTTACTATTTTTGTGTCATTGCCCATGGCGGTTTTTCCTGAAGCAGGTGTTGGTTGGTGTCCTGTCATTGCTGTTATATGATTATCTAATATGATGACGCATACGTTTGCTTTGTTGTATGCGATGTTTAAGAGGCCTGTCATGCCTGCGTGGAAGAATGTAGAGTCGCCAAGTACTGTGAATATTTTTTCTTTTATGCCTGCGTGAATCATTCCTGCTGCTTGTGATATGCCAGCGCCCATGCAGAGGCATGAGTGTATGGCATTTAGGGGTGGCATAACACCAAGGGTATAGCATCCTATGTCGCCTGTAACAATTTTATCGTTTGATTGGCCTACTAATGTTAGGGCGTGTTTTGGGCAGGCTTTAACGCATGCGGGGTTGCCTTGGCATGTGTCGCATATTATGGTTTTTCTTTTTGTTGTATCTATGTTTATGGCGTTATATTGGCAGGATTTACTGCAAGTTCCGCATCCGATGCATTTGTTTTCGTCAACAAGTATAGTGCCTGTCTGTGGGGATTTGGAAAGTGCGTTGTTAGGGCATGTGGGAATGCATAAGGGATTAATGCATGCTCTGCATGTGGTTGCAGTGCCATTAATAACTTTAATTCGTGATTTAGTGGGGTCTGCGATTTTTTCTTTTTCAAGGGAGCATTTTTGTTCGCATATTTTGCAGCCGACGCATTTGTTGTTGTCGCAGACTATGTGTTGATGTACTGAGTTTAGTGCGTAGTAGAATGCGCGGTGTGTACATCCTGGGCAAAGGTTTGGGGGGCGTGGGGGTAAGTCTAAAACTGTTGTTTGGGGGGCTTTTTCTGTTAGGCCTATTTTTGCGAAGGCTTCGCGTATACGGTCAGGGGTGTACTCGCCGATTTCGCTAAGTCCAAGTGTTGTTTTGCCTATTGCGTCGAGTTTTAGGCGTTGGATGTTTTCTTCTATGTAGGGGCGGAGTTCTTCGATTATTATGAGGTGTTTAACTTTTGAGGCAAATTCGGATACAAGTTTTGAGGGAAAGGGGTGGACGAATCCGAGTTTTAGCCAAGAAAATTTGGAGTGATCAAGTATGCTTCTTGCATAATAGTAGCCTACGCCGCTGCCGATTATGCCGATTTCAGAGTTGTTATATTCAATTGTGTTGAATTGTGAGTTTTCTGCGATTTGTTTTGCTTCAAGTAGGCGTTCTTCTAAAACACGGTGTTGTCGTAGGGCGTTTGCGGGTACCATTACCCAGCGTGAACTGTTTTTGTCAAAGGTTATGTTGCGTTCGAGTTTTTGGAAGTCGCCGATTTGTACTTTGGCTTTTCCGTGTGCGACTCGGGTGGTTAAGCGTAAGATAACGGGGAGGTGGAGGTTTTCGCTTATGTTGAAGGCTTCGCGTGTCATGTGTAGGGCTTCTTGGGGGTTGCTAGCGTCAAGTAGGGGTAGTTTTGAGTGAATAGCAAAATATCGTGTGTCTTGTTCATTTTGGCTACTATGTAGCGCGGGGTCATCGCAGACTACAATAACTAGACCGCCTTCTACGCCTGTGTATGCGAGAGTCATAATAGCGTCGGAGGCAACGTTTAATCCAACGTGTTTCATAGAGACAAGAGCTCGTGCGCCAGTCATAGATGCGCCTGCTGCGACTTCGGCTGAAATGATTTCGTTAACGCTCCATTCAGCATAGAAGCCTAAAGTTTTGGCTGCTTGGGCAAGAGTTTCTAAAATTTCAGTGGAAGGGGTTCCAGGGTATGCAGCGGCTACTTTTAGGTCAGCTTCAACTGCGCCTCTGGCGACGGCTTCATCACCGTTAAGGAGAAGAAAGCTGCCGGGTTTGTTTACTGTTATCTTTGATGACATAACTTTACCTCTACATTTTGCCTTTACGTAGGTCTAATACTCTTTTTGCTTTTCCCTCTGTTCTTGGGAGTTCGTTTGGTTTAACTACTTCTATAACGGCAGATAGGCCTGTGATTATGTTTATTCTTTTTTGTATGTTGTCTTTGAGTTTTTTTAGGTCTAGTTGAATGTTTTGTTGTGCTTGCTCTGTTAATTCAACTTTAACAAGGAATGTGTCAAGTGCGCCGGGGCGGTCAAGGACAATTAAGTACTGTGGTGCAAGTTCTGGGACTTGTAGTATGGCGAATTCTATTTGTGAGGGAAATACGTTAACTCCGCGGATAATTAGCATGTCATCTGATCTGCCTGTGACACGTAGCATTCTAGCATGTGTACGCCCACAAACACATTTTTCGCGGGTAATTTTTGAGATGTCTCGTGTGCGGTAACGAAGTATAGGTAGTCCTGTTTTGTTTAATGCTGTAAAGACTAATTCGCCTTCTTCTCCATCGGGTAATGTTTCTCCAGTGTCAGGATCAATGGTTTCAACAATAAATTGATCCTCCCAAACATGTAAGCCGTCATGTTCAGGACATTCTACAGAGACGCCTGGACCGTAAAGTTCTGTTAAACCATAAATGTCAAAGGCCTCAATGCCTAAGTCTTTTTCAATTCTCTGTCTTATCTGTTGAGACCAAGGTTCAGCACCAAATATACCGCGTTTAAGGTTTAGATCCTTTCTAGGGTCTACACCCTCTTTAGCCATAGTTTCTGCAAGATATACCGCAAAACTTGGAGTGCACGCAAGAATAGTTACATTAAGATCTTTCATAAGAGATATTTGACGTTGAGTCATACCGCCACCTATGGGAACAATACGAGCGCCAATTTTTTGGGCGCCATAATGAAAACCAAATCCGCCTGTAAATAGACCATACCCATAGGCTATGTGGATAACATCCTGTTGTCGTCCACCAGCGGTGTATATAGAGCGCGCCATGATTTCTTGCCAAACGTCTATATCCTGTTTAGTGTAAGCACCCACAATGGGATTACCAGTTGTTCCACTAGAGGCGTGAATTTCAACAATTTCATCCGGAGGAGCAGCTACCATACCATAGGGATAATTTTCTTTCAAATCCGCCTTAACGGTAAAGGGGATTTTTTGAAGATCAGCAAACGTTTTAATGTCTTCAGGCTTTAACCCGACACTATCAAATTTTTTATGATAAAAAACACTGTTAGTATAACAATATTTTACTTGCTCTTTGAGCTTTTGTAATTGCTGCCGTCTTATTTCTTCGCTTGGCAAAGTCTCAATTTTTTCGTTCCAGTATTTACTGTTAACCACTTCATGCGCCTCTCAGTTAATGAAGTTATTTACACATCTGTGATGTGACTCTTAGATAAGAGTTACCCACCATTCCAATAGAGAACAACTAAAAC
>WREZ01000123.1 GCA_009779045.1 Candidatus Bathycorpusculum sp.
CACAGCATACAATATCACATTCCCACCCGTAATGATAAAGGTAGAGGTTGGAGTGTATTGTGCTAAAAAAGCTGTGTTGTCAGTGGACCAGCCAATAAACACATGCTTAGTTTTTAATAACGTATTTTGCCCCATCACAACAACAGATGAACCATCTATGTAAGGACTATTACTATCTACTGGCGCAGACCCACTTGTAGCTCCGTTACCGTTGTATATTACGGTTCGAAGGGGGATCCATATTGCGTATAACACCATGGCGCAATTGATAGTAAACGTGGAACTTGTTGTATATAGTGGCGAAGTTGCGGTGTTGTCTGTGGACCATCCTAAAAAGGTGTGATTAGACTTTGTTAACGATCCCTGATTTAGTACTGTAACAGTATTGCCTGCTTGGTAAGGGCCATTATTATCAGTTGGAGTGGACCCACCTGTATTTCCGTTGCCATTATATATGACCGTATACGTTTGATTAGACGCTAAGTCCCATACTGCAAACAATACTATGTTAGACGAACTCATAATAAATGTGGCTGGAGTAATTGTGTTGTTGTTATTTATGTACGTTGGTGCGGTGCCTGATGAGGAGGTTGACCAGCCTTTAAAGATGTAATTTGTCCGTACCAAGTTGCCTGAGTTGGTAGCTACTGTAACTACAGACCCCTCGTTGTAGGTGTTACTATCTACTGGGACACTACCTCCTGTGGCACCATTACCATTATACATCACAGAAAAAAACGGCAAAGACCCATACAATTGAAAACACAAACGCTCACCATACCCATATACTTCCCATTGATTAATGTTATTATAACTATTAAAACAGACAAAAGATCCTCCATTAAACGTTGATGACTGGGTAGTAAAATAAATATGAACAGTTGAATACAGCGGATCATCAGGGTCTACATATTCAAAAACTATAAAGTAGTGTTGTCCTGCAACTGTTTGAAACTGGTTAACTCCAGTGAATTGAAAAGTAACCCATCCGGATGCATCAGGCACTAATTCTGTGGCATCGCGATTTTCTGATACTGCTAATGGTGTTCCAGTAGGTAAGCCTGAACCCCATGTACCGCTATGGTTGTATATGGCGGCGCGGAAAAGATTGCCAAGAACGGGAAAACTAGAGCCAACATGGAAACGTGCTTCAAACACTTTTGCGCCATTACCAGTAAATCCTTGGCCCACCCCATAAAAACTGTTGGTAACAATATGTACAACATCATCTTGTGAACCATCTACTTGATCTAGTAGCACAGTAACCATTTTTATGGCCTCCAATTTGACCTATTGTGGTTTAACAGGTTACATAATTGGGAAAAACTGTGAATAACTCTAATCTTGTATAAAGCATTTAGAAGAAGAGAATAAAAAAAGGTTACCGTAGTTTTCACCATGTTCCCCCGCCTTTACCTTTATGTTTATGGTATCATTAAAAATATATAACTATTGTGTAACAAAATATGATATGTTTTAACTGATTCATATACAAGCACTATCATAAAAACTAGATGCGCACACAACACCACACATAACCATAAACAAAAATAGGAAAAGGTTATAGGAGTTACACAAGTTACACCTTGTACACGTGGGCTAAAAAAAGTGTGTTATAAACCTGATTATTTGTCAAGTTTTTTAGGTCTGGTGTCTCACATAATGGTATTTCTTTTCTCATGTTGTCGTTTGTTTCTCTCTTGTGTTGATGGTGTGTTTGGAATGTGGATTAAAAAGTGTGTTTTTAGTTTAAATTTTTAAAATGTTTATATTGTTGAAATGTGTGCTTTTCTGTTGTTTTTGTTTTAATTTATTAAAAAAATGGGGAAAATATTGTTTTTTAGCGCAAAAAACGGTATGAAAGTGTTAGTAAGATGGTGGGGCTGCCCGGATTTGAACCGGGGTCTATAGCGCCCGAGGCTACAAGCCTGGACCAAACTAGCCGACAGCCCCAAAATATTGTTTTGCTTTGTTATTGTTTTTAATCCATATGTTATTTTAGCCTTTAAACTTACCCTTTTGTAAGGTAAAAGAAGTTTGTTTGTCAGGTGGGTTGTTTGTGTTTTTGTTGTTTATTGTTTGTGTGTTTTTTTGTGGTATATTCTTGCGATTATGCATAGTATGGCGGCTGTTAGGGCTAGGTATAGGGGCCATTGGAAGGCTGCTGTTGCTATTACGCTTATGTTTACGCCTTCGGTGAATTCTGAGGGTAAGTTGATTATTGAAGTGCCTATTAATGGTATGTGCATTTTAAAGATGGCGCGGGCTACTAGAACTATTAGGGTTAGGCATAGTGTGCTGGTTATGACGGAGTATAGGGGTTTTTTCCATGAGAAGTCTAAGAGGTCTTTTGCGTATGATTTGGTTGGTGCTAGGGAGTATATGAGCATGATTATGCCGCTGCATAGAAATGTTAGGATGCTTCCTATGTTTAGGGCGTAGATTAGGGGGATTGTGAAGTGTGTGCCTAGTAAGCCAAAGTTAGTGTTCATGGGGGAGACATTGATTTTTACGGTGTCTTTGCCTATGATTAAATGCCACCAGGGGTAATATATGGAGGCTACTATAACGATAAGGGTTAGGATGCCGCCTGCAACGCCGAACCAGTTAATTTGAGATAGGTGTTTAGTTAAATTGTCAAAGTTCATGTGTTAGTCACCTAAATATGAGGAGGGGGTTGAGGGTAAGGCTTGTTAGGGGGATTTGTATGGTGCCTAGTTTTCGGTGGGGCATTGTGATTTTTATATCAATTAGGTCTACGCTGAAATTTTTAAACTCGGTTTTTATGCTTGTTTGTCCTTTATGTTGTGTTTTAATGTGCTCTATAGCTTGAGGTGTTAAAATGCAGGTGACGTTTAGGTCAATTGTTTGACCTGATTCTACAGTTGCGGGTTCAATAAAAACGTCGCCTAATTTGAATTTGTGTTCAGTACAAATTAGTTCTGCATTCATACTGTTTATGGTAATTTCTCCATCTAAGGGGTTAGTAAAATTATATGTTAATTCAACCGTGTTATCTTTAGATAATACAGGGTTATCTGTTAGAATGGGAAGAGGAAAAGACATGCCTGCAAAGTCTACAGCATCAGCGTTAACAAGATCATCTGTACCGCCTTGAAGTATTTCAGATATAGAAGGAGGCAAAATTAAATCAACAGGGTTATCACGGTAACGTATTACTTGTGTTGTTATAGGTACAACAGCTATTAACAGGGCAATTACGGTGAGAAAAAGCTTGACCTTGTTCATTTACTCTATTTGCTTCCTTTCTTTTAAAGTAGTCTTGTTAGTGTTCTTAAAGCTTATTATAATTTACGCACAATGCCTAAGAGGTTTCCTCAGATTTACAACAACAAGAGTCTTTTTCTTCGTCGTTACTCTGAAGAGATTCTACATATGGCGTGGATATGACCTCTTTTACTTTATTTGTAATAACTGGACCTAAACCGTTAACAGATTTAGACCACTGCTCCACATTCATTAACGCATTAACAGGCGTCTTATAAACATCCAATAACGCAGTAGCCTTTTCTCGCCCAATACTTGGAAGACTTGCTATAAAATAAATTTGAGACTCAGCCAAAGTGTCACATTTCTTACATGCATGAACAACAGGACTCCTCTTTTCAACAAACTGCTCCTGCTTAGCAGCGGTATAGAGAAAATCAACTGTTTCTTTATACGAACCCGTATTAATTATAGCAACACCATTTTTTGCCAAATTAAACATAGCCCCCCAAACAGCCTGAGGCTGAATACTGCTATACTTATAAATTATAGGCAAATACCCCTCTAAAACAAGCAATGATTTAGGATAAACATCTTTTAACAAAAAAAGCTGCTCAAACAAATAACGCCGCGTCAAAGTATACACAAAATCATTAACAGTCTTCCGCTCCACAGCACACACATCAGACAAAACATAATCACCCTTATCAAGCAACTGACTCTTAACAAGCACACCCCTCTCAGTAAGACCCTTAAAAATTTTAGGAGCACTACTAGCTTCACGACTATCAACAATAATCATGGGCTCCGCCCCCTTCTGCTTTTTATCACCCATGAAAGGAACAAGCGACTCCATACCCGACATAAACATCAACCAAAATACCCTAAAGCTACTTTAAAAGGCAATCTGTAACTACACACAGAACTATTTGCCCTTCACAAGAGTTTTAGCTACAGATAACCGCCAAACCGTCAAATCAGAAATCCAAGATAAATCCTCCACATTAAGAAAACAACCCGCAGATTCATCAAAAAGCACCTTTGCCGAAGGCGGCAACTCATCATCCTCAGCAACCCAAAGAATAAAAGTCAAAGGTATACCCAAAAGAGCATCAATTTCAACCGAACAATCCCCATACTCAAGCACTCGTCCACACAATAACCCAGTAGCCGCAAGCAAATCAGAAGGACAACTACTAAAAAGCTTCACAAAAGACTCAACCACACGACGACCAAACGCGTTCTCATAAGCATACCCACCAGAAAAATCCTTAAAATTAACCAACTTACCAACCCTAACATGCCTACCTGCAGAAGCATACTTAACTAATATTTCAGCAAGCTGATTATACATAGTTGAATCTTACTGATTTAATCCCAAATATATGGGAAATATAACATTAATTTTTGGTGTGTGGGTCATTGAATGCGCATTCTTTTCCATGACCGTAGGCCATGGGTCGCCACACACCTTACACTTAGAGAGAACAGTAAAGTATGGTCTCATTAATTTGTTTTTCGAATGTGGACTTTTGGGGTATAGGAAGTTTTAAATATTTTTTTGAGCTATTGTCTATTGTTA
>WREZ01000124.1 GCA_009779045.1 Candidatus Bathycorpusculum sp.
AGGTTGAAGTTGAAAAACTATGCAGCCTGCTTAATGTGGTTCATGATACTTGTGAGGGATGCAACTGGCAAGGAGCGCATAGTAGTAGTGATTGGTGTTGTTGGTGTAGCGTACGTTTTGACGCAGGGGACTTACATAATGGTTGGGAACCACGCAAAAAACAGGAAGAAAAAACAAAAAATGTTGTTACTACACAAACAGACTGCAAATTCTACCAAATTTGTGTAGAAAAAGGTGTAACCTGCAACAATTTATGCTACAAACCCACAACGGAGGCCTAAAAGTGAGTGAAAACAAAAAAGAAAAAGAAGATTTTATGGTAAGGCTGCCTAAAAGTTTAGGAGAAATAACCAGCGAATACTTGTATGCACATAAAGCTCAAGCACCAAAAAACGAACAATACACCAAAGAAGAACTAGAAATGTTTGGAACTAAACTAAAAACTGATCCAGACATTTTTAAAATCTTTGTTCTAGGTATGAATGTAGGCGTTTTCTTGCACAAACATTATGGAGACGTTTTTATCACAAACCCAAAGGAGGCTAAAGTTTGACTATTGTACTACCGCAATTTGAGCGTTTAATAAGTCGGTGTGAAGCCTCTGAAAACTGTGAAGATTGTTTTTACACAGTGGTTTGTGATGACATAATGAAATTAATTGACAGCGTAGAGCAACCCATTTTGGAAAAAAATAGGTTAGAACTGCCTTGCAAAAGACTGGAGGTTAAAAAGGTTGAGTAGTGCTCGTGTTATTTTTCGTTGTAGTTATTGTGAAACAAATTTTGACTCTACCCAGATACATATAGAAGTTATTCAGTTTCGTGATGATGATACAAAGTATCTTGTGGTGGTTTGTCCTTTATGTGAAGATTCTGAAGATGTTCAACTACTATGTACACGTCAGTTGGTGACTATTTGTTGGCACTGTGACAACTGGAAAACATGCAGTGGTATTGAGTCTGGAAAACTAAAATGTGAAAGCTACGAAAAACTAACACAGGAGCCACCCCAACCATGAAGTTTCTACGATGCACGCCAGACAGTCGAATAAGCATACGTGACACAGAAGAAAAAATCAGCCGACACTCAAACTATTACAACACAGTAATATGCACCTGCAAAGACAACAATTTATGTCCCAAACCAAACGAACAAGAACCTTGCACGTTTAACAGCTTCTGTTTTGTTTTCTACGACTTGCGGAAGGGGGATTTGACTTGGCAGAAGGAAGAAAAAGAGAAAACTAGGCATGAACCGGTAAAAGTGATTATTTTAGATAATAACCCTTTGAGTATTGCCCACTATATGATGGATCATCCCGGTGTTTTAGATGACGATGAAAACGACACTAAAGAAGCCAAACAAAGGAGCCACGACAACAATGACGACTGTTCGTAAAGTTTCTGAGTGTGATGGTTGCCGTTATAATCAAGGCACATTTTGCAATAGACCATATATCACGTTTTGTGACGGTGTACCATGCTGGGAGCCACCAAAATGACTGCTCCTAAACCTTATAGTTTTTTCATGAAACCAGTACATCAAATAGTCGAGTTAGATATAATCGAGTTACACGAGTACCTGACAGAAATTATAAACTATATTGAGGTACTAAAAACAGAGTCAGCTTTTGTCTCTACACTAATTAAGAAACATGAGGTGCAAATAATGTTAACACCTTTAGAGAGGCTCTTGCTCAAACATTACCAGCGACGTTACGGCCAAAAATACATAAACACAACATGTCCCCCCTCTAATCACAATTTCCAAAAACTAAACAACGATTACCAATTTTATCTAAACACAGAAAATAACCTTCACTACTACACATTACTACACCAAAACATAACCCAACTGTTAATTGCATTCGGAAAAAAAGACTGGGAGCCATGGCTATAATGAGTTGGCGAGATCGTTTAAGCAGGTTTTCTTTCGCCCCTGAAGATTGTTATATGCTTTACACTGGTCGGTTTTTTTATTTCGGTCGTAGTAATCCAAAGCTTGATGATATGGTGCGGTATTATGGGCTTGACTATGTGGTTGACCGTTTGCCTGAATGTGTGAATAGGGTTTGCGCTACTGGTGAACGCATGTGGGAGCCGTGGCTCTAATGATGTTCTGGCTTAAAATGTTAATAAAAATACACGAGTTACAAAAATCAATAAATTATACGCCTTTTGCAGGATACAATTTTATCGCCAACATACCCACCGTACGTTTCTTTACCACAGACTATCAACCCGGAGAAGAATACATACACTATCTAAGCGTAGCCAGCAAGTGGAAATGGCAGGAGTGGCTCTAATGACGCATTATTGTCCTCACTGCGACCGTGCACTCGTTGAAGATTACGAGCACGGAAAAATATGTTACATGTGCACCGACTGTAGTTACTACATTTACAAACAAGACATAACAGACAATATCATTTACCACACAAACCATGTACTAAAACTAAAAACGGTTTATGTAAACCCTAAACATGACTTGCTCGACACCCTAATATGGAAAACACGTCACTTCGGCCAAAATTATCAAGGTTGGATATACACAGTCGCAAGATACACACAAAGCCTAAAAAACGAAAAAAACAGTTACAATCAACCAATAGACACAGAAACACAACAACTATACCAAACATACATAGCAGAACAACAACGATATGCATGGAGCTATTTTCTATGACCACCACGCCGCTTTACTACTGCAACGTATGCGGACAACACACTATCACCCCACACAAAGAAAAAAACCACCCATACCCTGAAATACTATTTTGTCCACACTGTCACTACGGCCCCCTACAACAAATAAACACAACAGTTCCACAGTGGCAACAAAAACTAGAAGAAATGTGGATACTAAACAGTCACGTAGACTATCAGTCAGCCTTTAACTTTATTTGTTGTAGCCTATATAGCCAAAATGATTGGGACTGGGAACAAAAACCCTGCCTTACACAGTTCATTATTGAAAAAGAACAAGAAGAATGGAGCAACTGGCTATGACCACCACGGTGCCATCTTCCATAATAAATACAGACGCAAACGAACTCCAAAACCTACTAAACCTATTACCTCAAACCCCCATAATGATCCCCCTAAAACCCCAAGACAAACGCCCCGACACCCCCGGCTCATGGAAAAACCCAACATGCCACCTAACCCCAAAACAAGCAATACAACACCTACAAAAAGGCGGCAACATCGGCATAGTAGCACACGAATGGCTCTGCATAATAGACCTAGACAACCCCAAAAAATATTTGTTCCCAAAAAAAACCCTAACCATAAAAACCCGCAGCGGCGCACTACACAAATACTACATAAACGACGGCACAATACAAAACAGCGTAGGCGTAAACAGTTTAGCCAAATGCGGCGAAGTCCGCGCAGAATGGCAATACGTCGTCTCCCCCGGCTCTTATGTGCCACCACCCGAAGGCTCCACAGGTGAGGGGCTGTATCGTATTGTGGATTACACGCCTATTGTAGAGTTGTCCTCTAAGGAACTTCCCAACGACTTTCTACCTAACACAACTGTTAAAGTGATTCCACAAGAACACATAAACCCCTCTATAACTGTGCGCAATAAACAAGGCCTATCTCTACAAGACATACAAACCCTAGACCCCGAATTAAGTCGACTACTACAAAACGATGACACCAAATACTTAAACGACGCAAGCAAAGCCGACATGGCCACCATGACTTTGTTATACCACACCTACCAGTTTGATGAGCCTACTATACTATCTATAATGAAACAGTACCGTAGCCGCCCAAAACTAGACCGCCCAGACTATTTGAGCAACACCCTACAAAAAATACGCCAAACACCCCCCACAAAAAACAAAACAATGCCAGTAACAAGAAGCCCACAACAACACACTAATAATAACAGTAATGGTTCCACAGCCACATCAACCACCATAATACAAAAAGTTAACGATAAACAAATAGACCTAACCCAAATCTTAGCCAACCTAAAAAACCAATTCACCTTCAAAACCCCAGAGGACACAAGCGAACTATACGTATACACTAAAGGCATATACAGCCCAGCAGAAAAAATGATAGAAACAATACTAGAAACTGAACTGCAAAACAAACTAACCAACCACTACGTTAACGAGATAATGGGACACCTAAAACGCGACTCCTACGTGTCACGAGACAACATAAACCACTACAACGGCGTTATACCCTTAGAAAATGGTTTACTAAACATTGTCACAGGCACCCTTGAAGAATATACACCTGATAAAATGTTCACCTTCAAGTTACCTCTAAATTTTAACGCAGAAGCAGACTGCCCCCAATTTAAAAAATGGTTAAGCGAAGTACAAACACCAGAAAACATATTAGTGCTTCAAGAATATGCCGGCTACACCCTACTGCCAGACATGCCATACCACAAAGCATTATTTATGGTAGGCACCGGAGGCAACGGCAAATCCACCTTTTTAACCACCATAGAAAACATTATTGGCCATGACAACACCGCAAACATAGACCTCCAAGACATAAACAGTGATAACCGCTTCATAAAAGCCAATTTCTACGGCAAACTAGCCAACATAAGCAACGAACCCGAAATAAAACGTTGGTTTGAAACTCCAATTTTTAAACAGTTAACTGGTGGTGACCGTATAAGTGCAGAACTAAAAAATGTTCAAAAACCCTTAAAATTTGTAAATTACGCCAAGTTTTATTTCAGCGGCAATAACTTGCCCCGGGTGCGTGATACGTCAGCTGGGTTTAAGCGGCGTTTAATTATTGTAAAGTGGGAAAAAAGCTTTGAAGGCAAA
>WREZ01000125.1 GCA_009779045.1 Candidatus Bathycorpusculum sp.
CACCTCCACGATTTAAAAAACGTTGCAGGCCTAAGCTTTATAGAAAACAACCAAATTATAACCACAGCACCCCGACCATTTATTGAAAATTTAGACGAGTTACCCTTTCCTGCACGCCATTTATTACCTATGAAAGAATTTTTTGAAGCCGCCAAAAAAATCCCAATAAGCGGCAACCTAAAAAAACCCTCCATACGCATGCTAACAACACGCGGCTGCCCCTACGGATGCGTCTTTTGCTCAAACCACATAACCATGGGCCGCAAATGGCGCGCCCGCAGCGCTGAAAACGTAGTCGCTGAAATAGAACAAATAGTTAAAACCTATGGCAAACACCAAATCGACTTCCTAGACGATAACATAGCATTTAACCGCGAACGCTTAGCAAAAATCTGCAACCTACTCATCGAAAAACGCTTAAACATCGAATGGTGCACCCCAAACGGCGTCCGCGCAGACGCCCTAGACCCACAACTTTTAGCCTTAATGCGTAAAGCAGGATGCAAAAAAATCCTAATAGCCCCCGAATCCGGCGTACAGCATATAGTAGATAACGTTCTAAAGAAAAAACAAAACCTACAACGCGTAGAAGAAGCCGTAAACGCCGCCCACAAAGTCGGCATAAAAGTCGGATGCTTCTTCATATTAGGCATGATAGGCGAAACTAAAGAGGACATGAAACAAACTATACAATTCGCCTACAAACTACGTAGTTTAGGCGCTGAATACTTTTACTTCAGCTACGCCACACCCCTCTACGGCACAGAATTGTACCGACAAGCCAAAGAAGGAAACTATTTAACAAACGACTTTAGTGACGACGCACTCTCAGCTGTACAACCTCTAATAGAAACACCAGAATTCACAGCTGATGACCTGCGATGTCTAGCCGCAGAAGCAAACCTAGTAAACCCAACTGTTACCCACGAAAGAATACTGCGCGCCATACGCAACCCAAAAAAAGCACTAGAAATTTTGTTGGCACGAAACAAAATAAAACATAAAATCACCTAACTTTTTGCTGAACTTTACGTTTTTAGGTGTTAACTTACGTTTTAGCTGTTTGTGTTATTGTTGTGGGCTGTTTTGGTGTAGTATTTGGGTGTGTGAGGGTTAGGACAATGTAGATATACGAGGATGGTAATACTACATTTACGCATATAATTGGGAAAATGTGGAGGAGTAATTATGGATATTTTGCAAAAATCATTTGAGGATAATAATCAGGTTGGACAAGATGATGTTGGTACTGGTGGGCTTAAATATTTATCTGAGCGTCATGTTGCGTGTGTGTTTTTGTTGGACACGTCTCGTTCTATGTCGGGTGATGCTATAGATAAGCTCAATCAGGGGTTGCAAGAATTTAAGAATCAGACTATGAGTAATACAACTTTGGATGAGCATACGAAATCATGTATTGATGTTGCTTTGATATCTTTTGGCTCTAAGGTTTTGTTGCATACTAATGGGGGCGAGCCGGTTCGTCGTGGTCAAGATTTTGATATGGCTTCTGTTTTTGTTCCTGTTAGTTCAATGAATCCTCCTGTTCTTCGTGCAAGTGGTGGTACTCCAATGGGTGAGGCGATTGATTGGGCTTTAGATATAGTTGGGCAGCAAAAGAAGCGGTATAATGATTTTGGTACACCGTATTATAGGCCATGGGTTTTCTGTATTACTGATGGTGAGCCTACTGATGATTATAAAGCGGCAGCGCAAAAGCTTAAGGAAATGGAAGCTGATAATAAAGTGTTAGGGTATTGTGTTGGTGTTGCGGACTTTAAGAAAGATACTATGGCAAATGTTTTTGATACTGCACGGATTTTTGAGTTAGCGAATCTTGACTTTCCGGGACTCTTTAAGTTTGTATCTAACAGTTTGGATACTGTTCGTAATAGTGATCCTACTGCAGGAAATCAGGTGGATGTTGCTGCGCCTAGTACGTTAACGATGGCTTTTTAAATCTATGTCAAAGGGGTATTTGGCATGATTGGTTGGTATGGGACGTCGCTTATTGGGCGTTCCCACCTCTCAGAGGGTGGTGTCTGTCAGGATTATAGTGGTGTTAAGACGTTGCAGAATGGGTGGGTTGTTGCAGCAGTTGCGGATGGATTGGGTAGTGCTAAATACTCTGATATAGGTTCCAAATTGGCAGTTGAAGAGGTTTTGCGTTTTGTGGACGTAAATGTTCCTGAAGTTTGGCATGATGAGAGTTTAATTTCTTTGTTGAGAACTGCTTTTCATGTTGCTTTGAAAAAAATTAAGGATCAAGCCTCTAAAGAGGGTCATTTATTGAGGTATTATGATACAACTTTGACTTGTGTTGTATATAACGGCGTAAATGCGGTGTTTGGGCATGTTGGTGATGGTGGAATTATAGTTTTAAATCCTTTTGGCGATTTTACTGCTTTGACGGTGGCACAGAAGGGTGAGGAGTATAATCAGACAGTGCCTCTACGTGGTGGTCCTGATAATTGGGTATTTGGGTTATCAAATGAGTCTATTGTTGCATTATTGTTGTTAACTGATGGGATTTATGATGTTGCTTGCCCTTGGTTGTTGGCACAACAAAAACAGAAAATGTATGTAAATTATGTTCGCCCGTTTATGGATAGAAATATTTTAAAGGTTAAATCCTCTGCTGATTTTGAAAAGGTTCAAAAAGACGTAGAAGAATTCTTCCAAGGTAAACATGCTAAACAAATAACTGATGATAAAACAATAGTAGGCATCATCAATACTGATGTTATGCCTGAAGTAAAACCAGATAAATATTATCTTGAACCCAACTGGAAAAAATTAGTGACAGAACATAGAGAAAAATTATATGGCAGTAATAAATCATCATCATCTTCGTCTCCCTCTTCTTCTACTGTTACTAATACTGCTGATGTTATGAGTGTGGATTTAGACGGCGATGATGATACTGATGTTGTTGAGGTAGTTTCTGAAGACGGAGAAGAAAAAGAAGGGGAAACTGAACCTGTTATAGATGAAGCTATTGAGAATAATGATGATTGTGTACAACTTGAGACTAATACTGATGATGTTGTAAAACTATTAGAGGATACAAGCGAGGAGAAGTCTGAGGGCAGCAGCGGTAGTGTTGGTTCTATAAATAAGAAGTTAAATTCTCTTCTATCGAAGATACGTGTGAAAAAGGCTGATGCTAATTGAAAAGGGGTTGTTTGTTTGATGGAAACTAGTGCTTATGTGTTGAGGATGTGGCGGTAATGGCGGTTTATAAGGGTCTTAATGGGAAAATTTATAGAACTGCTGATAAGCCTTTTGCTGGTGGTGGTGAGGGTGATATTTTTGATATTGTTGGTAGTTCTGGTGAAGTTGCCAAAATCTATAAGCCTGCTAAACGCACTGCAGAACGTGAACGAAAACTATCTACCATGGTGCAAATAAAGCCTCATGTTGTAGAGCAGTATTCTTGGCCTTATGATGTGCTTTACGAAAATGACCATTTTGTTGGGTATATAATGCCCAAGATTGTTGGCAAAGAAAAACTGCGCAGCATATATGTTTATGATAAACGTAAGGGTAAACCTTGGACTTTATATCTTGCTATAGCTAAAAACCTCTCCTCTGTTGTCTATAATGTTCATGAAATCGGTCAAGTTATTGGAGATCTTAATCCTGAAAACATTCTAGTAGATCCTAAAACGGGCCTAGTAACACTAGTTGATACCGACTCATATCATATATCCGAAACAAATGGAGTCGTTCATCGCTGTGGCGTTGGTATGCCTGAATTTGTTGCCCCCGAAATACAAGGCAAACACTTCCCCTCCGCACCATTACCTACTTTTACAAAAGAAACTGATTTATTTTCTTTAGCAGTATTAATTTTTTCACTATTAATGAATGGCGCACACCCGTTTACCTGTAAAACTATTAACGGATCATCCTCTAAATTCCAACCAATTGACAACATTTCTCGTGGCACATGCGCATACTTTAATGAATCAAGCCTACACAATATCGCCATACCACGCTATGCACCTACACTTAACTCTCTTCCCTCTGACCTTCAAATATTGTTTAAACGCGCTTTTGTAACTGGACACAAAAACCCCAAATTACGACCTACAGCTGAAGAATACTATAAAGTTCTTGAAACCCTTGAAAACAACATAAAACAATGCAGCGCAAACTTAGACCATTTATACTATACACACGCGGCTGAGTGTCCGTGGTGTAAAGTTTCTCTAAAAATGAAAATTACCCGCCAATCAGTATTTGTTCCCAAAACAATACGAAACGGCTTAAACACACCAGCAAATAAACAAAAAAAGACGCCCCCGCCACAGCAATCTGGACCTGTTCCCATGGCAAGTAAACCATCGAGCGCAGCTGATAATAAAACTCTACCTAGTAATAATTCTAGCAATCAAATAAAATATTCTTCTAAGAAGCGTTCTGTTGCCGGAGTACTAGGTCTTCTTTTCGGCCCTCTTGGCATTCATAATTTTTACCTAGGCAGAAAAAGAGGTATTGCTCAATTATTACTGTCATTTATTTTTATTGGCATTTTATGGGGTTACTTAGAGGGACTTTTTATACTATCAGGCATGAGCTGCACTGATGGCAAAGGAGGCGTCTTGAAGGGAAAACGCAGTGGCTGGAAAGTATTTTTCATCGCATGCGGAATTCATACACTTCTCTGCATACTTATGTACATTTTACTTAATTATACAAACATTTTAGGAGTGCTAATTTAACTTGAACAAAACTATTTCACCAAAAAATAGTTTACATAACATTTCCCAAAAAAACCTAATAATAATA
>WREZ01000126.1 GCA_009779045.1 Candidatus Bathycorpusculum sp.
GAACCTATCTATAAAAAGATTTAAAAAAAGTAAATTAAAAAACGCTTAAGGTTTTGTTTCCACTAATATTTTAAAGTCGTTACTGTTTTTTGAGGCTTCAATAATTTTATAGTTGTTGTTGTTTAGCCAGCGTTGAATGTTGTCAAACTCTAACTCGCCCTCGCCTACAATTTCTAATAATTGCTCAGATTGCATTTCTTCAAGTTTACGTTTAGTTAACGCCACAGGCAGGGGACACATTTTACCTCTAACATCTAACGTTTCAACAAAATTCAAACAAAACACCATCAGCAGATTAGAAGGATATTGTTTTGTCGCTGCTTGCGGTCCACTCTATTAATTCGTGTATTGTTGCAAGTTTTACGCCGTCAATTAACTCGGTAACTGTTACGCCGCGTGCTTCAGCACAAACTATGCAGGCTTTTACTTCAACACCTGCTTTGATTAGTTCCTCTAGCATTTTGCCATAATTAGTTAAACCTTGAGCGGGTTTTTGGTTTTTCTTTGCTAAATATACACCGTTTTCAAATAGCCAAATTTGAACTTTATGTCCTTCAAGATCAGCAGTCCAAGCAAATCGTAAGGCTGTTAGAGCTCGTTCTTTTGCCATTGGGGCATCATAAATTATTAAAGTGAAAGTGGTCATTTAGATCCCTTAAAGCTTCTTAATTAACTGTTAATTGGTTTAAAATAGTTTCTGTTGAGTGGTGTTGCGTTCGCTTAGAGCTTTTTTAGCGGGTTTCCAAGATTTTCTAACACACGGGGGGTAGTTTTTGTTGGTTTTTAACCATTCTGTTAAGAAGGTTTTTGTTTTTTCATCGTGTAAGTATCCGGTGCCTATATCGCCGAATTCGTTTTTTAAAAGTTCAATTTCTAGGTCACGTTCCACTTTGGCAAGTATGGATGCTGCAGAAACAACTGGATAAAGTTGGTCAGCTTTATGGCGTGATATAATTTTTGGTTTAAAGGATAGGCATTCACTTATATGTGTTGCAAAGCGTTCTTCAAGGATGTCGGCAGCATCAACATATACCTCGTCAGGATGAAGATGTTCTATAATTTGAGCCATCGTTTTAGCTTCTAAACGATTAAGTTTATGTAAGGGAATTTGGCAGTTAACGGCTTTATCAATTTCAAAAGGGGATACCTTAACAATTTTAAATACTGAAACTATTTTTGTTATTTCTTGAAAAAGAGCTGCCCGCTTCTTTTGCGATAAAAGTTTTGAATCTTTAACACCCAAAGCAACAAGATCAGACAAACGCTCTTCAGATACTAAAACACCCGCAACCACTAAAGGACCAATAACACAACCTCGCCCAGCCTCATCAACACCTGCAACTAACATCACAATATCGCCTCAACAAAAAAGGTTAACATCCTAAAACAAACAAATAACATCGTCAACATCACCATACACACACATATATGTAGTAGTAGATAAAACAGAAAAAATTAGCCCACAAAAAAATGTGGGTAACACACATTTAGACAACTGTAAAGTCGTTTAAGTCTTCTTCAATATGTTTTGCTTCCCTTTTTGGAAGGTAAAAAATCAAAGCAGCAACAAGAAGAGCAATAACTATAGCTAAAACAATAACTACAATACGCCAATCAAACCCATCAGACTCTGGTTTAGAGCCATTATCAGAAGGGGTAGGAGGACGTGGAGTATTAGTTGGAGTACTAGTTGGACTAGTAGTTGGCTTGGATCCGTCATCTACATCAATTTGTGTGCCTTTTGTGTAGCTTATGTCATAATTGTTGTAGCCTTGTTCAAATGGAGAGGTCCATGTAACTTTGCTGCCTATGTGTTTTCTGTATAGTTCATCATCGGATTCTGCTCGGTCATATGCTGCAGATGCACGGTTGTTTGAAAACGCTGCAGAACTGGAAATATCTATGTCTTCAAGACATGCACTATTAGACATGCCTATGCCACCGCCGTTTCTGTTTGCTGTGTTGTTAGATATTTTACCATCTGTCATGGTAAAGTTGGCAAAGTGAATATAGACACCACCACCATCTAGAGCAGCTGTGTTGTTAGCAATTTCTCCGCCCTGCATTTTAAATTCGTTATAATAGTTATACACACCACCACCATTAGATGTTGCAGTGTTGTTAAAGATCATACCACCAGATAAAGTGAAATCTTTATCGCTGTATACACCGCCACCTTCTGTAGCGATATTGAGAGAAATTCTGCCACCAGTCATTTTAAAACTCTCGCCATTGTTGTATACACCAGCACCATATTTTGCGGTATTACCAGAAATTTCACCACCAGACAATGTAAAAGTACCATCGTTGTACACACCTCCACCAGAACCAGTAACAGTGTTGTTATAAATTTTACCACCAGACAATTTGAAAGTACCCCAGTTACGCACACCACCAGCAGATGTTGCAGTGTTGTTAAAAATTTCACCACTAGTCATTGTAAGTGTACCACCACCATTAACAATTACACCAGTACCTATAGCGTTAACCTCGTGAACTACAATAATGCCTGCAAGAGTTAACTCTCCATCACGCATAACCGTAATAGTACTCTTACCATCTGCACCAATTAGCTTGAAAAATTTAGAGTCACTATCACTTACCAAGGTAATGTCCTTATCAGCAGGAATTTCAAGCGTGTCAGTAAGGGTAATATCCATATCTAAAGCAATAGTGTAAGATGAACCATCAGGAGCATTTGCAACAGCGTCTATAAGCTCATTGGCAGTGCCTACCACTTTATCAGGAGCCGCTGACGCAAAGGGTGATACGTTAGTAAATACAGATACAAGAGGAGAAACAAGTAAGATCGTCATGAACAGTAAAGAAACAAAAGATATAGCTTTTCTACTGTGAATAGAGTGTGAATTAAATTTAGATTTAATATTTGCATTCATACAAATACCTCGTTAAACATATAATAATATTTTTTTAAAGGTATTATATAGAATACTACTTATATAGGTTGTTACACGATGCAACACAAAAAATCAACAAAACACAACAACCAGTTAAACACGACAAAAAATAGCAATAAAAAAATAGAAAGTGTTAACACACTTGTGAGTTAAGTGTTACACTGCCCACGTAAAAATATCCTTTTATTTCCACAGGGTTTGCTTCTTCAAAAAAAGTAAAACAGTCACTATTAGCAACATATAGATGTGCCAAAGCAATTCCAACGTCAATTTCACGCATTTTAGCCAAACGCTTTAACGTCAACACACCAGCTTTTGCACAATAAACATGAATAGTGTTACTATCATCAGTTACAAAATAATAGTTTTGCAGATTTAGAGCAGACGGAGCTAACCGGGCAACTTCAAGCCGACTGTCAGCAGTATTAGATATTTTATCCAAAGGTTTACGCTTAAAATCATCAAGTTCACGATAAAGACCCTCAGAAGGTTTTCCAAACGCAAAAACAATAACAAACTCCATACCACCACCACCACCAATTAAAGTTTCTTTTGGACTAGCCATACCAAGCCAACACCCGCCTAAACCTATACTTGATAAATACAAATCCACCTGCTGTAACATAAACCCAACATTTACCAAGTACCCCTTTTTATTTTCACTTGTAACAACAATATAATGAGGAGAATAAAGCGAGGCTATACCTTTCACACTTTCCTTACTAACAATACTAAAATTCACTGCAATATCACAATAAAGCGGTCTAAGTTTCGCAAAATAGTTTTGAACATCCTGCAAAAGTTTTTCATCCAACCCCTCAGACTCATACTTTCTAATAGACTTTCTTTTATAAATAAAATCACTCAAAGACATAAACATATTCTCCTCAAAGATACTTACTAGCTTCTCGTATAGAAAGAAGAGCCAACTTATCTTTATATTTTGCTAAAAAACTGCGCACCCAATCAGGATTAGTTTTACTATACTCACGCAAACTCCAACCAATAGCCTTTTCTACAAAAAACTCGCTCTGACCAAAATTATTAACAATAACCTGCTCCAACAATACCACATCAGTCCTATTTTTACGAACCAACTGATGATCAATAGCAATACGACGCAACCAAAAATTCTCAGCCACACTCCACTCAAGCAAAACACTATTAACCTCAGAAAAACGCAAAGCAACACCACCCACAAGCCCATCTAAACAATCAATCGTATCCCACCAAGACTTCGCAACAGCCAACCGCTTTAAACAAAAAACATCATCAGGCGTCAACAATTCTGCAAGAACAAACAAATAATCCAAAGCCAAATACTGAAACTCACGCTCCTCCTTTTCCCAGCACATATCCACAAAAACCCAATCTATCTCACCCTGCTCACGTGCAAGAGACAAAAACTCTTTTGAAAGCAAACGACGCTTAGGCGTAGGTATACCCAAAAACGGAAACAAATCACGCATATATGCACTCATCTTAACAGCTTGATTAGAATCAGCCGCAGCATAGAACTTTTCAAACACAACCAAATAATCCATACTTACCATCACAGTTTAACCCATTTACTAATAACAATACAAACAAATTAATTTTTCACATGCACACGCTATTTTGTATAAACCTATGGAAAAATAGAAAACAGAAAAAGCAGTATGTATTGTAAAAACAAAACCAAGAAAGAAAAAGACAAAAGATTGTGTTTATTGTTTTTGGGTTAGGTATTGGTGTATGTTTTTTGCTGCGATTTTGCCTGATTCCATGGCGCTTATGACTGTGGCTTCGCCTGTTGCTATGTCGCCGCCTGCGTAGACA
>WREZ01000127.1 GCA_009779045.1 Candidatus Bathycorpusculum sp.
TTGACACTTCATAAAGTATAATTGGATGCTGGTTTTATGGGTAGTTGAAGCTGTTTTTACCAAGGAATATGGGAAAATCTCAAAACAGTGGTTGAAGAATTGTCCAAGCTTCATTTAGCGGTCGAGTTGTTAGGGGTGATGCTATAGATTTTACGGAGATATTTGCAGAAAAACTTGATTGTTAACATCAAAATTGAACAAAAAAGGGGATTTTTTTGGTGACATCGTCATTTTGCGCACGTTCAAACCCTGCCCTCGGCACCACTCCATACTTTTAGGGTAAGCATATGAGATTTTTTTGTCTCTTTTAGAAAAGGAAAAATGTTTTTAGTTTTACATGAATAAGGTGATGTAATTTTAGGTTGTTTGTAAGTTTTTATTTTGTGTTTTTAGATATTGTTTTGTGGTTGTGTTTGTGTGGGTGGGGTTTTTGTTGTTGTTTTTTGTTTTTTGTTTTTTGTGAGGAGTAGGCTTGTTGATTTTACTATTTGTGGTAGTCCTATGAGGTCTTCTATTATTAGTAGTCCGCGTGCTATGAGTGCGAATGCGCCTGCTGTGGCTAGTGGGATTCCTAGTAGGCCTAGTATGCCTACTATGCCGAATTCTTGTACACCTATTCCTGCGGGGGTTAGGGGTACGAATGCTAGTGCTGTGACGAGTGGGTGTATTAGGAAGTAGGCTATCCATGGCACGTTTCCTATGCCTAGAGCTATGCCTAGGAGCCACCATTCGATTCCTTTTAGAATCCAGCAGGCTAAGGTTATAGCTATTATTTCGGGTATGGCGTTTTGGGTGTTGTGTGCGCTTTCTTTGAATTCTTCAAGTTTGCCTATTAGGCCGCCTGTGAAGCGTTTTAGAAGTCGGGTGTTTGCTATTTTGGTAAATATGTTTAGGGCTTTTTTTGACCATGTGAAAAGGGCTAATACTGTGGCGCCTAGTAGCATTAGTCCTATGCCTAAGCCGGCTAGTAGTATGCCTGCGTTTATGCCGGCTATTGTTTGTGGGAACATGTCATTCCAGATTGTTGTTGGAACATATTTGACTAGGTATATTACGGCGCCTATGCCGCCGGCTACTTTTATTAAAAATTCTATTGTTTGTATGCCTAAAATGGTTGAGAGTGCTTTTGGGGCGGGTACGTTTTGGTCTTTTAAGTAAAGGGGGGTAAATATGTATCCTGCGCGTCCGGGGGTGACATCGCTTGTTAGCATGCCTGCGTATTGGGCAAGGAGGGTTTTGCCAAAAGAGGTTTTTATATTGTATTTGCGTAAAACTCTTTGTAATCGTATAGCAAATAGAACATTTATGCCAAAGTACATAAGAAATGCCAACGCTAAATACTCAAGTTTAATAGTTTTTAACGCCGCATACAAATCGCCTATACCTACATACCAAAGCAATACTGCAAACATTGCAACCATAGCTATTACTTGCAGAAAAATTTTAAAAAACCGTCTAGAAGAGGAGCTGTGCTGTTTTTGCCCGCTGGGTATTTCTTTGTTAGACATATCGGCAGACATAACCTACTGTAAGTTATATGGATTATGGAAAAAAACCAGCATAGGTAGTAACCATTTTTAGATAAAGTTATGGTCTAACACATTCAGCCTTTGGCCTATATGGTCTTTTTGTTGTCCGCCTACGATTATGATAACTACACTCACTTACCCGCATTAACATCCAGCCAACATCCTGATAAATACACCCACAAGGCAAACGAGTAAACTTTTGCTCAACCACGTTTTCATTGGTTTTCTCAGAGTCAACCATCATAATCAATATCTCTAGGAATCATTTTAACTAATAACCTTTAGTTTATCTTATTAACAAATACATTGCTGCTACCAATAGAAGAGTTACTTCAAAAAATTTATGGCAAATAGACCCCTTTAATTTTCTTTATAAGACTATAGCATTTTTTAGTAGTTAGGCAGGTTATTTATGAGTAAGTTTAGGTTGTGTTTGCTGTTATTGGGTGTTGTTTTGGTTTTTTGTGGGTTGTTGTTGCTTTAAACATAAATAGTTGTTATGTGATTCGTATGTCAATGGAGAGATAAAGTGTGTCTGTAGCACAGAGAAAGTATTTTACAGAAGTTGCAGCGTTAGCAGAGAAAATCGTTTCGGTAACAACTATTAGCGGTAAAAGTTTCATAGGCACTCTAATCGGCATTAACCCAGATAATTTGAGTTTGGTAATAGCAGATGCAAAAGAAGAAAATGGTGTAACAGTTAATCGTTTGTTTCTTAACGGGAGTACTGTTGCACAGATTTCCACTGCAGAGAAAGCTTTTGACTTAAAGGCGCTTTCGCAAAGGTTAGAGAAAGTGTTTCCAAGAATGGTCAAGCTTTATGAGGATAAAGGCTTCATTTGGGTAATGGATAAAGTAAAGTTAACTGATCATGGTGTCACGGAAGGTTCCGGGCCAGCAGCCGAAAGAGTACAAAAAGTTTATGAGCAATTCATTAGCGAGACAAAAGCTTAAGCAAACACTATTATTAGATGAACCAGCGTAATTGCTGCTCCTCTTTCTTCTTTTCTTCTGAAATGCTTTTAGTTAATCCAACTAGTTCTAGGATATTGTTAATTTCTTTTCCTGTTTGTTCAATATTAGTGAGATCTACTGTGAAGTTTAAGAATTTAAATAAAGTCATAAGAGCATAACGTGCAGCGTTCACATCAGGATTCATACCTGGAGTGTCAACAAGCAAGGAGAAGCCTTTCATGTTGTATAATTTAGCAAGTCCAATGCTTATACCGGCAATGCCAAAAACGTTTCCAACCATCACTTTTGTGCCAAGGTCTAAAACGGTTTTCATTGTGTCAAGATCCGTTGCGGTACTATAAACACCAGGCACGGTTGCAGCTTCATCTTTTTTGAATCCGCCTATGGAAATAACATAGTTGCAACCTAATTCTTGTGCAAATTTGAGCGTTTTACCACATAACTCATATTGTCCATTAATGGATAATGCTTGAGTATTACCATACCAAATAATTAGGTCTCTATTATCGTCTTCACGTTTAACATAATAGAGCTCATTTATAGGTGAATACACACTGCCGTCTTGGGTAGCTACTGCAAAGTCATGAAAACTTGAAGAAACTATACGGGCAAAACGTTTGGCTTTTAACTCTGTAATTAAATGTAGAGACGTAATGCCGGCTACATATCCAATACCTGGTAAGCCTTCAATTAGAACTGGATTGTTAAGTTTTGGTTTTTCAGTTATGTCAAATGTGACAACCATTAGGATGTACCTTGTGCAGGGTATAATTTTAATGATGTAATATAAGCAATACTCTACAGAGGCTATAATTATCGTGTTCGGCTGCAAATTTTATTGTCTGTGTACTATTTTTAGTTTTTCAGGCGTAAGGATAATATAAGAAGTAGGTATCATGTGAGATTTGAGGGTGTCGTTGTCATCAAAAGTAAAATTAGCAGCATTGGATATGTTAATAAAATTCAAGAAAATATCATGGATATAAAACGTAAAGAGCTCGCCAGTCTTTTTGAGGACATAAAAGCCGCTGACTGCGTTATATGCGGAGGCTCAGGCAGATCATTATATGCCCTAAATGCAGCCCTAAGTCAAATAGCACTCAGTCAAGCGGGATGGAGAAATAAAGTTGTCCTAACACCTGATGATCCAGGTTTTCCAGGACGTAACATGCATGATGCAGCCTTTGATTTAGAGAGACGTTATAAGAAAATTTTACTTTTAATGAATTCTGGAAGCGGCAGCAGCGATGACCCCTTAGTTATGGCTCAAGACCTTAACAGATATATTGAAGAAACAAAATCAACAAAATTCTCCATGGGACTACTTACTTCAACATATAATTCTCCAATGGCAGACATTACAAACAAGCATGGAACCACAGTTCTTTTAAAAGGCAGAGGAAAAGCTAAACCATCAGCTGAATACAGCGAAACAGGCATGATGGGAGACATCTTTGAATTAGGAACACTTCAACTACTAAACAGCATGATAGAAGCCATATTTCGCAACCTAGAAGTTGACGACGTCTATAATCTATGCAACGAAGAACTACAAAACATAGGCGAACTAGTAGATACAAACGTTAACAGCGATACATACAATCAACTTATCGACTTAATGGAAAAACGTACCAACATATTTCTTGGCGGAAAAGGAACCAGCAACGAAATAGCCAAAATGACAGGCGTACGCCTATTCCACATAAAAAGCTTCTTTGGAGACAACGTCTACATCACCCGAGGCGTAAACACACCTCACCCAAGAGCAGGCGACCTAGAAATACTAGTCTCATACAGCGGCGAAACACAACCAGTCAACCTATGGGCAGACGTACTCAAAAAATTCTCAGGCACAGTATTCGCAATCACAGGAAACAAAAACTCCACCCTAGCAAAAAAAGCAGACCTCAAAATTATACTAGAAGAAGAAGTAAAACCAAGCACCCCACGACGATTCTACACACGAGCCGCCTTCGTCCTAAGCCCCCTACCCGTAAAACTAGCCGAACGCATAGCACAACGCGGACTAATACTACCTGAATACATCATCAGCTGGTACCACTCAGTAACACAATAACAACACCAACACCTTAACAACCACCACTCAACACAGACCATACATCTAAAAAATATAAAAACTCTTTAAACACAAAACAAAAATTTCCATCAAAAATGAGAAAAGTAAAAAAAA
>WREZ01000128.1 GCA_009779045.1 Candidatus Bathycorpusculum sp.
AATGATAACCCTGACGCGACCATGCGAACAGCAATTGCTGCATACTTAAACGGCTATAACCTCATGCACATTCGGGCTCAAGGTCAAAAAAGTTTAAACATAAAAACCCGCAATCACCTAAAAAACTTTGCCAGAAACTATCTCGTTGGAACAGAAATAGTAATAGACACCCCAAACGAGCTAACACTTCAAGTATTACTTAACTACCCAGAATTAACCATTCATAATGCACTTAGCCGCATGTCAATTATTGCATCATCCATGCAAAAAGAAGCTCTAACAGCTCTAAACAATTTAGATTATCAAAGTTCTAAAGCGGTCATAGAAACAGACCGCGAAGTAAACAGATTTAGTCTCTACGTGGTAAGATTACTAAAACTAGCCGTTTCAAATCCAAGAATTGTAAAAGATATCGGATTAAACACTCAAAAAGAATGTATAGGTTATCGACTTATAGCAAAAGCAGTTGAACGTACCGCTGATCACGCCACAAAAATGGCTGAAAACACCCTATATCTAAAAGAACCATTAAACACTACACTTTCAGAAAAAATAAGTAAATTAAGCATTTTAGCCAATACAATGTTTGAAAACGCCATAGAATCATTGTTTAAACAGGATTTTAACTTAGCAGAAAGCGTAATTGAAAAACTAGAACAAGCACATAATTTTGAGAAAGAAGCAATCCTTCTAACACATGACGTAAAACTTGAAGAAATAGTTAACATAAGGTTACTCATTGAAAGTATACGCCGTATAGCAGAGTATGCTAGTGACATCTCAGAAATAGTTCTAAACATGACAGTTGAATCTGTCCTTAGCTAAATAACCACTTGAAAAATCAAAAGATCCGTTTATACGTTTATGGCTACCTAAAAGGTGTAACGCAGATACGTAGTAGATTTTGTGTTCATACTGGAACTACTAACACATAACACAGTAGGTATGTATACACGAAATTTATAGACTAAAGAAGTCATTAAATGGTTGTTAGGATAGTTTTTTAACAGATTCGTTAGCTTGTTTTAATTCTTGTTTTTTATTGTCTTGATATGCTTTAATATTGTTAAGTAATTCTTCGTCATTTAGAGCTAAAATTTTTGTTGCTGCTATTGCGGCGCCTTCAGGTTCAATAGTAACGACTGATCCAATGCCGCTGGGTACGCGTAAGGAGGAATATATGTCTGTGCCACCGAATTTTTCGCTGTATGGTGGAATGGCGATTACAGGTTTTGTGGTGTTACCGTCAATAAATGCGCTTAGTGCATTAGAACGTCCGGCAACAGTAACGTAGACAATTTTTGTATCTTCGAATTCTTTAAGAATCTCTAGTACTACCAGAGGGGTTTTGTGGGCGGATGCAACACGAAACTCGTATGTTACACCGAGAAGTTTGAGATACTTGGCGATCTCACGAGAAAAATCTAGGTCACGTTCAGATCCCATGATTATTACTGCTTTACTTGTCATACTTGCTCACTTACTTTAATGCTATCTGTAAAGCAATTAATTAACATAACTTGTTTAGCATATACTACTGTAAGAAACATTAGAGCAATATGAGGTTTTTCTGTTAGAATTTGCATATGTGTGTAATTGTTTTAGGTAAAAAGAGGTTTTGGTCTAGAAACATTTTTTAAACTATTATTAGAGTCAGCATGCGAATAAGAGATATTTGCTTATGTGTGTAAACAAGTTTGAGCCTAAATGTATCTTTTTAGATTTGGATGGGACAATAGTTGATTCTCATCAGGCGTATATTGAAGCGGCGCAAATTGGTTTTCAAGCGTTAGGACAAGAGTCGCCAGATGTAAGTGTTGCTCTTGAAATTCCTAAACATATGGAGCAAGGGTTATCTCTTGATGGGTTAGTTTATGGAGATTTGAAAAAGTTCATAAAGGCTTATCTTCAAGCGTATCATGTGCTCACTGAGGGGAAGACAAAGCTTTTGCCTAATGTTTCAAAAGCTATTGAGACACTTTCTTTGAGGGCAAAGCTTGCGTTGATAACTATGCGACATGTTCCAAATCATGTGGTTGTAAAAGAGCTATATTGTTTTGGTATAGGTAAATATTTTTCAAGTGTTATGACAGGGATAGATACTATAAAACCTAAGCCGTCACCTGAAGCTATATTCAGATGTATTGAAAAGTTTAATGTGAAAAGTGTTGATTGTTTAATTGCAGGTGATTCTGTAAATGATATTAAGGCAGGTAAAGCTGCTGGAATAAAAACTGTTGGTTTGCTTTCGGGCTTGTATTCTCATAAAGAACTTGCTAAAGAATTTCCAGATCTGATTTTATCGGATCTTACAAAACTTCCTGATGCGCTATACTAATTTTTGTGCGTTTCAAAGTGTAAGGTATTATATAAGCGTCTTACAAAGTTTATAACAAACATTTAAGAGTTAAATTAAGCTTTAAATCGGTAGCCAATAAGGAGGCTCTGTGGGGATAAGTAGGAATTTTATAGAGATATTGCTGCTAGAGAAGTTAGAGTATGCAGATCCAACCTTAGATATCATGGGACCTGATTACAGAGTTTTACAAACGGCATATCGAGATTTTGTAAATTATCTCAAGTTTCACTGGAATTTAATTGGAAAAAATGCGAGCCGTTGGGAACTTTCGGATAAGCTTGAAAGGCAGTTTCAAAAAGACTCCATAGAATTGGAAGCATTTCTAACTGTTTGGGTTACCATGTGGCTTAGAAAATGGAAAGAACGTGTTAAGCTGTTAATTGGTGATCAGGATGAGAATAAAGAAGTGTTTAAGCAGTTAAAAATTGCTGAGGCTAACTGGAAAAAAATTGAGCATAAACAAGAATTAATTGAAGTTGTTACAGGCTCCTTGATTAAAAATGGGGAAATCTGTGGCACTGAGATAATAGCTGAATCGTTACTAAAAGGGGAACTTAAAAGGAAGCGTACACGAACCCTAAATGACAAAAAACATATTCTTAAAATTGTAAATAACGTGTTACGTAGGGCACGAGAGATATCTCAAAGTAAAGGTCCTTTAATTTTTGTAAAAATCGACAAGAACTATTATAGTTCAGAATAAAAATGTTTAAAAAATGTATTGAGTTGGCTTAGATGACTCTTGCGCGTTGCAGAGTCTTTCTTTGCCAATTATAGTGACGTATTGTTGTAGTTGCACCATAACCACATGCACCACAACGTTTCTTACGTACGTGATAAGCTCTTCTACCACAGCGTCTACATCTTATGTGGACAACACGACCTGCTCGCTTGCCCATTGATGGCGTTCCTTTACCCATTCAAATCACCTTGGTGGAGGCGAAATAAGAACTACATTGTCGCCTCGGACAATTATTAGTCCCAATTTTAATTGATTTTCTACTGCGGTTGTATCTTCTGTTTCTTCTAGAACCAGATTTAAGTGTTGATCGAAACCCTTTAGTTTGCCTCTAAGGCTTTTACCACCTTTTAATCGTACCAGCACGATTTTGTTGAGGTTTTGTTCAAGGATCTCAGTTGTCATTTCGCTCATATGGAATCCTCAAGTATCTTTATCTCTCCTATATTTTAACTCTCCTAATTTAAACCTATCTCATTTACTTTGGAAGGCAACCACATTTTTCCAGACATTTTGATGATTGTACCTAAAAATGACGGGGGTTACTGCCGACTGGGACTAAAGGTTTGCTAAAAAATACAATAAGAGAGAAAATGAAAATTGTTGGTTTTACGAAAGAGATTTTGAAGTAAGATAGTTAAAAGATACATGGACGGTTTTTTTATGTGAGTAATAAATTGTGTATGTGGTGTTATCGATTAGATAAGTTAAATGGATATCTTACTAATTCAACAATATGCTTGTTGAAAAATAAGTAAAAATGTCATGTGCTTGTTTATAAATGGCATATATCTTGTTTATAAAGAGGGGGAAAAACGGAAATGTTGCCGATAATTGAACTTGTACTCGCTTTCGCGGTGTCTCTTGGGCTTAATCTTATACCATTTGCTGGTCCCTCAAACATGGTTATTGCTGCAGGTTTTGCATTTAAATTGGGTAATGCTGATTTTACCACAGTTCTAATAATAGGCATTGCCGTTGCGTTAGGTGCAACCTTAGCAAAAGGCATTCATTATGGAATTACCTTCTTTATTGGTGATCACTTAAACGAGAAAAGACGCACCACACTTGATGCTAATGCTGCAAAAATAAAAAAACGGGCTTTTTTGTTACTTTATTTGGCTGCGGCAACACCTATTCCAGATGAGCCAATTGTTTTTACACTGGGTTTAATGAAGTATAGCATTACAAAGTTTTTCACTGCATTTTTTTTGGGTAAACTATCTATTGCTATTATGGGTGCGTTTGCAGGAGGTAAAATGGGTAATGTTGTCTCAGAATGGCTTAGCCCAGAAATGATGACTATACTATCTGTCACTTTAACTATAGCTTTAACTGTAATAATTACAGTGATTCTTTTTAAATTTGATTTAGACAAGCTTGCAAGATACGTTACAAGGAAAAAACCGAGTGATAAGTATGAGTGAAAAAGTGTATGTGTTTAGCTCTCAGTGAAAATGGGTCTTTATTACACTTATTTTTCAGGCCGATTTAAAAGTTTGTGCCGATTTTACTCATCAAACACACTCACATACACACATTCATACACACATGC
>WREZ01000129.1 GCA_009779045.1 Candidatus Bathycorpusculum sp.
ACCGAAGCCCGACTTGAACAATTCGCTGGTTGGACCTATGGTAGTAAAATGACGAGTCGATATGTACATTTCTCTGCCCGTGACCTAGAAGATGCTGTACTAGAACTTCATGGACTAAAAACCGCCACAAAAGATGCAGGTATAGCAAAACTATTTGACTGCCCAAGATGTGGCAACAAAAATCCTGCAGGTAAAGTACGTTGTGCTTGCTGTGGTATAGTATTAGATAAAGAGACTGCTCTAAAAATGGAAGATGCAAATCAACAACAAGTTGAAGAGATTTCTGTAAAGCAGAATGCTGAGGTGCAGGCTAGATTTGAGGCCCTTGAGGGAGCTATTTCTTCTCTACTTCAGCAGGTGAAAGGTAAATTGTAGCAGGTTTTTTGTTAACGAGTTTTTTTAACTCTACAATTTCTTTTAAAATTTCTTCTAATACTGTTTTGTCTACTTGAATTTGGTTGGACATTTTTTATCACATCATAGTTGTTTGAATTTTTAAAAAACTGTGGTGCTATTTTGGGTTTAGTTTATTTGTAGGAAGTAGGTTGGGCAGGGCTGTTTTGTTTGCTGTAATTTTTTGGGTTAATGGTGTGTGTAGCTCAAAAAGGTGTCTGTGCTGTAAGATGGACTGTTTTCGGTTACGAAATAACGTGTTTCTGCTTTAAAAGGCTACACTTTACGGACTTTAAAAGACAAGTTAAGCGCTTGTCGGGTCCTTAGGTGTAATAAATATGGATAAAAACTGTGTTAAAAAAGTTTGGACACCAAAAAACAAAATTTTTTCAGTAAAACTTTTCCAAGAAATCACCAGAAAGCAGATCAACAACAAAAGTAAAGCGGCAAACATCCGTAACATAGAAAGTATCACAAAAAAATTAGCCCTCAAAGAACCAATAATTCAAAAAATTTTAGATCCAAAAACACACTGGCTCAACACCATCACCTTCTCAATTTCTTCAACCACAATTTTCTCAAAAAAAGATGCGGAGGTGCAGAACGTTGTGTGAAGTTGAACACTGTACTGAATGCGGCAGCAACAACATCTTGTACGATGAAGCCCGTGGAGAGGCTGTATGTAGAAATTGCGGATTAGTACTGGGCACCTTTGAATTTACCCCACCAGCCGACCGAATAACCAAAAGCAACTCTACCAGCCCCATAGCCTACACAAGCGCCGCCGTAGGCACAAAAATTGGATCCTCACAACAATTCGAAGTAAACGTAGCCTACGACATCGACCGCATACTACAAAAAATAAAATGCCCCCAGCCAACCAAACACATAGCAATCACCTACGTAAGACGCCTACTACGCGCCATAAAACAACAAACCACCAGTACAGACCAAAAACCCCGCTTCACCCGCAAACAACTAACCGCCCTATCAATCTGGACCGCCCTAAAACAACAAAAACACCCCATAAGCTACAAAGAATACACCCAAGAAATCAAAAAATACGTAGGCAAAGTAAACCTAATGAAAACCGAAAAACACGCCACCAAATACATAAACAACACACCCCACATCGCCGACGTACAACTCGTAACCGCCCACATAAACAAACTAGTAAACACCCTTGAAAACAACGCTGTTATCACCAACTATTACGCCATCATCCTTAACAAATACGCCATAGAAATGATACACGCCCAACAAACCCTTCTAAAAGGTCACAGACCCGACCTAGTCGCAGCCTCAGCAGTGTTTGCTGCAGACAGACTAATTGCCGAATACTTTACCCTGCGAACCTTCGCAGAATTCACAGACGTTGGCGCAGGAAACCTATCAACCTTTGCTGAAACCTTCAAACGCCACGCCCCACCAGTACCCAAAGAAAGCGCCGCCATCTACCTCATCGAAAACCTGTTTCGAGGAATCTTTTAATGAAACTATCGTTAGATCAGATTCGGGCAAATCCTTGGAACCCCAACCACATGAGCGAAATAGAGCAACTAGCTCTTAAACAACGCCTAATCAGCCAAGACCCAAAAACAATGGAGCCCCTTATTGTCCGACGAATGCCCGATGGAAATTACGAGTTAGTTGATGGGGAACACCGCTGGAGAATTGCCCAAGAAATAGGCTGGACCGAAATAGAAGTATTTGTACTAGAAGCAGACGACCTAACAGCAAAAACACGCTGCGTCAGCTATAGCCTACTGCGAGGACATGTCAACTGGTTCAAACTCGCAGAGATAGTAAAACAAGACCAAGAAAACGGTGTAAACCTCTTGGAAGCCTACAAAGACATACTATCAGACAAAGCCCTAAAAGAACTATTCTCACTAGACAATTTAGTACCTAAAGCACGATTAGACCTTGAAGAAGCAGTAAAAAAATTCCAAACAATCACCCTATACGACCTACACATAATCGCCCAATTCCCAGCCTACCTACAAGAAGAACTATCACAAGAATACAAAACCCACAACATAGCCTCCCACTCCCTAACCCAAACACTAAGCAAATACATCAAACAAACCCAACCCCCACCAAGTCCAACAACAAACAAACCCTACCTACCCCAAGAAGACAAAACACAAAACAGTACCCCACTACCAAAATTTGATAGACCCATCAGCCCAAACGAGGCTCTTCGCATACTAAACAACGCTAAAAAACAACAACAAATGGACGCCACCTCAGAAACAACCCAAACCAAAACACCAAATAAATTTGACTTAGACCCTTATGACAACTTAGAAGAAACCCCACCTCTTTCTGACACAGAACGCATAGATGAGTCGGCTATTCAGAAATCTTTGCTGATGAGCGGAGGTTATCCTTGTCCGTGCGGACGGCTACATCGAGCTAATTTTAAAGATCGAATCTACCTTAAGAACATAGACATCACAATACAAAAAGAAAACCAGATCTTTGAACACGTAGACTTTAATCCACACATCTTTTTGGTGCACTGTAACTATTGCAACACTGATCAACAAGTCAGAGTAGACAACAATATCGCCCACGAAGAGGAAAAAATGCCAATTTTGTGTCGGAACTGCCAACCTGTAAGAGGCGGTCTATTAGATGTCACCACTGGGGATGCGGTGTGGTTTGGCTAAAACTTGGTAAACTCCAAAAACTCCTCCTTTTTCTAATTTTAGAAGAGGAAGATAATCATCAGGGTAGACGTATTCTTATTTGGATTGCTGTACAACGAAAGTTTGGTCTAGATTATAAAACGTATTGTTCAAAGAAGAAACAGAAAGAACTTTTTGAAGAAGAAAGAAAAATCAGGCATGCCTATGAGCGTTTAGTTGTGAAGGAGTTTGTTGTGTCTTTGTGGTCAGCTGAGACTGGTTTTTCTTTTGTTCCTTTGGAGGGACGGGCTTGTGATTTTTGCATCTTAACACCGAAGGGGCGATTAGTTGCGGAACGCTTGAAACATCAAGAACAGGTGTTAAAAGATAAGGCCGCCATGAGGCGGGTTTTGAAGCGGTTTAGTGTTTTGGGTTATAGTTCTGTTATGGCTGAGCAGATTTTGGAGTTTTTGTGGATGGATTCTTTTCAGGGGTTTGTTGATAGAGAGGCCTTTGAGCGGTATTGGCATAGAACTAAACTGGGTAAAGTATTGAAGAAGTGTGGGGTTAGTAATTCACGCCTTAGCAGATTGGATGGTCGAAGAGAATACGATTTAACATCAACAAAGGCAGGGTCACCAAACGATGTGTCTTAGGATTAAACATGTTGGAGGATGGTTGTTTAAATTACTATGTCAGGTTGGTTGATCTTTGGTTTGTGTTATGTGGGTATGTTGTTTGTGCGACCTGATTTGGGCAATACGTGCTCCATTGGAGCATGTATTGGGCATATCGGGTCGCATTTGTGTTGTACTTTTTTGGCACGACAGAATGTTTGGTAGGTGGCACGTTTGTGTGGTGTATTGGTTAACTGTTTGTTTAGTGCAGGTTGTTGGTTTGGCTTTATGGTTGTATCTGGTGTTTTTGTGGGCGGCTTGTAGGTGGCCAACTGCTGATATGCCACAGCTTGTGGCAAAGCACGCCCACAAATTATTTGATGTTAAGGGGAACATGTTAACATACAGCATTTGCAGAGGTAGCACAGCAAAGAACAGCAATAAGGGAAGTTCAATTATCAGGGGAAATAGTAGGGCTGCTTTTTTGAAGCCAACTTTGTTTGTAAGCCCCACAAAGAGTTTGTTGCGCTCATTACTTGGAAATTGACTGGGATCTTTCAGATAAAACACATAAGTTGAGGCTACGTCAAAGCCTAAATAAAACACCCACAACACAACAAATAACACCCGAGTTAGTGGAAAAAGACTTGAGAGAAAAAGAAAAAGGGGAATTACTACTATTAGCGTTAGTAGTTCTTTAGGTGACATTTTTCTGGCTAACTATTGAGCTGTGTTGCTGTTTTTTGCTGTTGGTGTTGTTGGTGTGGCTTAGTTGTATGCCGCCATAGATTAAACCGGCTATCACGACGATGACGCCGATGTACATGAGTAGTTGGAGCAGATTATCCACCGCGCTGATTAATTCAACTGGTAAACCTGCTTGCATCGTGGTAACATTCCAACCCGTCACCCAAAACGCAACCGGTTTAGCAACCGCCATAAGCACCCCTGCAATAATGCATCCCACCAAA
>WREZ01000130.1 GCA_009779045.1 Candidatus Bathycorpusculum sp.
AACAACAAACATCCTTTCTATCCACCTGTGGAATAGATATCTTTGAAAACATAATGCAACCAGAGCAATTACAAAAAAATGTTTCTTTGAAAGGGTATTTTGGCAATTTAGAAAACAAAGGTTACCATGTAGGTGTGAACGAAAAATATCGCAATACATAATAGACCTACAAGGCCGACTACAACAGTTACTTGAAAAATTATCACGTCTAAAAAATGTGGTAGAACAAGTTAAAAATCAAGGCTTCAATGCTGCTTCTCCAGAATTTATTTACCGATACACCACAGCAGGTGATGACCGGGTTTGTAGTGAATGTTTAGGATATGACGGAACCTTGTTCACAGGTGATCAAGTACCCTCAAAGTTTCCACAAGCAGAATATGTTGGGAGTAATATGTGGGTTGTTAATTTACATGACTTGTGTCGGTGTACGCTGGATTTGGATAATGGTGTGGCAGCGTGTACACAAAAATTGTATGAAGAATTAAATAAGCAACAAGAAAATTAACGGTGAATTTTATGAGTAGTAGTGGTAATATAACTATTGATTTAGATGTGGATGCTTCTGAGATAGATGTTATTATTGCGCAAATTAAAGATGCTTTGCAGCAGACGGAACATTTACAGTCTAAAGTAAATAAGACTTTAGATGAATACAAGAAGGCTGAGAGAAATCGGCAGGTGGAGTTTGGTTCTTTTTGGCAACATGTGAATGATAGGAATTTAGGTGAGAATCAAAAATGGAATGAGTTGCATGGTGAGAAAAGTTTTATTTATCGTTTTGGCCGTATGGTTCCGGGTTGGCGTGAACTACAAAGAGCCACAGAAGCTTCTACTCAATTAATGGATTATAACCTGACAGGCGCAGCGGGTTTAGCAATTTTAGCGTACAATTTAGCCAAACGCAATATTGAGCAGTTTGAGCGTTTAGAAGCTGAACAAAATAATGTAAGGTATGAAGTGAAAATGCAACGGCAGATTTCTCAAGCGCAGTATATTGAGTGGAAACGTGAAATGGAAAGAGGAATGAAAGAATCACACCACAGAGCTTTACGTTAATGAACATGTGCCATCGTTTTCTGTGTATGGACATTTTTTACCTGCTTTTCTATAAGTGTGTAAATAAATGTTTAGTAAACACAATACAACTGTAACAACCCAAAAAAACACTATAGAATAACAAATAAAGTTAAAAGCTCTATCAATTATTGGGAATAAAGAAAAACTGTAATTATAACATATATGTTCAATATATGAAATATAGTACACAGGTTGATTATAATAATATCCACTAACACTATTAGATAAATAAACAGTTAGCACAATAGAAGAAGTAAACCATACAGCTAATGAAAACATTTGCTTAGACATAAAATCGATTAAGGCACCTTTTTTGTTAGTTTTATCACTTTTACATTTTTTATAAAAAAATAAACAACAAAAACCTATTACCCCTAAAAACAAAGGTAAAATTAGATATTTCCAATGTCCCATAAATCGTGGAATAAAATATTCAAATGAAAAAAGAAAATACAATGCTTCAAAATAGGCTGTAATAAAAAAGTAAATTGCGAATGTTAAAGAAATTATTCCACCATATTTTAACAATCTCTCTTTAACAATATTATTCATCCATTTACACCACAACAAACAAGGTGTTTTTCGGTAATAAATTTATTGGAGCAAAAATCATGACAAACTCAACAATATACGCTGTAAGGCAAAAAAGAACAGGAGAAAACAACTCCTTAAACCTAACACCAAGCCTAAAAAGAATAGAAACCTACACAGACGGCCCCATCCACAGTTTCACCCTAACATTCAACGATGCAGGCGGCGTAAGCAGACCAAACCAAGTACAACACGGCGACTACATCGAAACAATACGCATAAACAACAAAGAAATCCTAAGAGGCTACGTTGACAACATAGACATGAACAACGAACCAGCAGACGCATATTTTGAAGGATCACCAAACTCTAAAAGCTGCAACCGAAAAGCAACCATAACAGGCCGCTGCGTCGCAAGAGAATTAGTACACAAATTCTTAACATACAAATGGACAAAAACACCCTCCACACACATCATTAGCCAAGCCTTAAAACTAATGGAAAACACACAATTAACACCAAACCACACACCCCTACCAAGTATAGAAGTAAACCCTTCAGACTGGTACTACATAAACCGACCCGGCATAAACACAGACTACGACGCACGAGACACCTACCTAATCGAATTGTGTAACGAATTAACACAAAAAGCAGAAATGGGATATGGCGTAAATTTTACATTAAACAGTAGAGGAAAACACGACTTAACCGTGTGGAAATTATCAGAAGCCCCCGAAATAAAAGACGACAACGGTTTAAGACTACTTTTAAGAACCCCCACAATGTGGACTACACCACAAAGATCCACAGGAAACATTTTGTCTGTTGATTCTTTGTGTACTTCTGTTGATAGTTTGTCTAATGTTGTTAAAATTAAGGGTGGAAATATTGATGATTTTTTCACAGAAAACAGTTCGAAATATTGGTATATAGTTAAAATTCCCGGTCATGAAAGTGATGTGTCTGTGCATGATGATTCACAAGTTAAATATGTTGGCGATTATAGCATCAGAGTAGATATGCCGTTTAAACCAGCATGGCATAATCAGGCTGTGGATAGGCAAGAATTTGAGGTTCATGTAAAAATTCCACCTAGTTATGGTTATTTGGATTGTTCACAACTAAAAATATCAGAAGCGTCTGTTAATTTTATCCACAACTTTTTTGATATAACCGATAGCACTGGGAGTAGTGAACCAAAACGTATTGATATTCATCTTAAAGATACTGCAGGTAATATTATTCGTTGGGGGTGGCAAGAAGGAATTAGAGTTGGAGGTGCTGGTCAATCAACTATAGCGAAATGGTTTAAAAAGACTTTTCAAATCGGCAATGACGTTGATTATGTAACTGATTATCCTGGTGTTAATCATAATAAAGATTCAATCGGTTGGATATACGACAAAACATCAACAGCTAAATTTAATTGGAAAATTGTAGACATATGGTTTACAATACTAATTACCAGTTATAGGGGTAGTCCGGGGATTGGTTTGTACAATACTGTTTCTCTGTGGATTGATGGTCTTTTTTTTAAAGATTTAGAAGCATATGCAGTAGCATACAACATTCCAAGCATGATTCAAGACGGCACACGCATGATCCCAATCTCCAAACCAGACGTACCTAAAAGCTTCGAAGCATTACAAGAAATAGCCGATAATGAACTTTTAATGCGCTTCCACAGCTTAGAACACATAAAAGTAAGAACAACCATACAACCCAACATCCTATACACAGGCTTAATCCTTGACGTACTAGCACCACAATACCACATATTCAAAGGCAATTACAACAACCCCCAGCCACTAACATATAGAATTGAAACAATACGACATGTTGTAGAACCCGGCACCCCCCTGTTTCGTGGACATGATGCTTACACAGAACTTACATTAATTTTACACTTAGACCCCGCTACTAATAATGTAATTCCTATTGGCGTTACACGTTCAAGCCAAATTAGCAATCCACAACAATCAACAAACGTTAGTTACGATAACCGTCTAAGACGACTAGAAGATTACCCTAACAATCCAGCAGGCACCGGTAGTAATTCATCAAACAGCAGTGGCAGTGGTGGTTTGTCAAATTGGAATGGGGGTTTTATAAGTGGAGATAACATTACTTTTCTATCTGGTGCTTGGCCGCATCTAAATGAAGCTAAACATGAAGTTGAGCACTGGTTATGGCAAAAATACGCTACTTGGCATGATATGACACCAATCCTCAAGTTTTATGAAGATGGCAGTAAAGGTACATGGTGGAACGCATTTTTTTATCCATTGCTTGTTAATAATAGTGATGATTTTACAAGCGATTTTGTTGGTCCTAGTTTAGGTACCAGTTTTAACTTTGTAACACGCGGCGACAACCTGTGTAAAGGCATGTACAAAAGCTATGAGGGCTGCCTTAACCTACACAACAGTTTAAACGAAACAGGCCGAGCCCGTGCCCTTAACATTCTAACACAAAACAGTCCATTAATTAAGGGGGATCATGCACGTTGCGGCTGGGGACCCGGCTTTAACCCGTTTATTTGGCTATCCGATGGAGGTACAAATAAACCTAAAAAATACAACGGCCAACCCGTAGACGTAGATGTAGACACACTAGAAATAAGGGTAAGTGGCGTATACCCCGAATGGGGCTGGGGCAACTTAGCCTGTGGAAACCTAACAGTTCATGGTTCAATGTCTGCTTTGGCGTTGATACAAGCTGGTGATGGTACCTGTGGGCTTAATGGCACTTGCACAGTTTGGTTTGATCATAAGTACACAGAAGCCCCCATAGTTACTGTTAGCTTAAAACCCGGCGACGCAGACACAGGATACGACATACGCATTATGCAAATAACCTACGAACACTTCACAGTATACATAGGCACACACCGACATAAAATAGGCGCAATAGGTACATCGCGAAATATGATAGCATACGGTACTGTAAATTCTTTGCCTAATCC
>WREZ01000131.1 GCA_009779045.1 Candidatus Bathycorpusculum sp.
ATTGTCATTACGCAACAAATTTATGACAGTTTTTCTCAAACATTAAACGTTAACAAATAGCATTAATTAACAAATAATGCAAAATCACAAAAACACATATTCCCTAACCACCGAAAGTTACGGGTTAAGACATGACAGATTCAATATTTTTTGGATACCTAAACAGCTCAAATAGCACTGAAAAACCCCACTTCAAAACTTGTATGCTACTTATGGATACATGGAAAAAAAGTGATGATTGTTAGTTGTTTAGTTGTTTGTTGGTTCTGGTTTGTGGAAATATGTTCCTACGACGTTGTTGATTGCTCTGATGTATATTAGTACCGATATTATGATGCTCATTATTATGACTTCAATGATTGCTTTTGTCATAATTGTGTATACTATGGCGCTTGCAAGGGGTGCTGAGTTTAGGAATAATGGTAGTAGTACGGTGAAGTAAGCGTAGGTAAATATGCCTTCAGGGATGTATGCGAGAATTGTTAGAGGGATGACTGCTGCGGATTTGTATATTCTGTTGTCTGTTTTGTGTAGTATTATGGCAAGTAGGCCTATGGTTAATCCTGTGAGGCCTTTTCCTATGGGTAGTGCAATTAGGCCTAGTATACCTCCTGTTCCTAATGGGCCAAACATGATTCCCGGAGTTATTCCTGCGATTAAACCTGCGATTAAACCTGTTTTTGGTCCAGCATATATGCCTGCTATAAATACTGCAAGCAATGAGAGGTCTAGTGCTACTGCCCCTGGAATTATTTGTAATAAGTAACTTATTATACATAGGACATTTCCAAGGGCTCCCATCATTATTGCAAATGTTAGTTTTTTAGTGTTCAACTTTTTTCTCCACGTGTTCAAATCGTCTTTTACTTATTTAAGAGTAGCTACTCAAAAATGGGTTAGTGTTAAATTGTGGAAAATTGATATATAACTAAACTGTTTTATTATTTTAAGACGTGAGTAGCTTGACTGACCTTGAAGAGTTTTCAACAACGGAATTAAAAGAGTGGATAGAAAAAGAAGCAAACATTTCGCTTATTCCTGTCCAAACGCAAGCAAAAAAACTTTTAGACGAGACAAGTCAAGCCATAAATGCGTTAACTGAGGTTTGTGAATCTCTTGTAGAGAACAGTAATAAAGAGATAGAAAAACGTAATATGAAACTCTACAACCGTGCTCGTGCCTTAAACAAGTTAGCTAACTTGTTTATAGATAGACTTGCTAAGCTTTCTGTACCTGAGCAGGTAACCTATGACGCTGTACACAAATACAATGTTGAATCTCAAAAAACAATCCTTGTCACAGAGGTTGATATAAGAAATTGGTTCCCGCGTATTTCACCTTTCTTTATTATGGATAGACGCAAGTTTCTTACAGTTTATGATAAAACAAAGCAAACCTTCCTTAATCTAAACGAGTTTGTCTCTAAAGATTATGTTAAAACTAAGTCTTTACAGGAATTTCCTCAAATGATTGGTGATCTGCAAAGTTTAGAAAACAAGTTAACTAATCTGCAGGTAGAACTTGAGAACATAAAAAGTGAACGTGCTCCTGTTGAGGAGAAAATCGCTGGATTAGAGCAGAAAGCTGGTGAATTGAAAACTGCTGGCCCTATTGATCAGTTAAATCTTGTTACCAGCGAAATTGAAAATTTAAATAACGATTTGAAAAATGCTCTTAGGCATTTCCAGAAGCCCTTTATCAAAATGCAGGCATTGGCAACTTCTGGTGGTGGAGGCGGAATAACTCCTGACGAGTTACGTATGATTAATTTATATTTGGATAAACCGTTTGAGGCATTGACAATTGAAGAAATGGGCTATCCTGTTTTAAAGCGAATTCTTGAAAAGCTTCAAGTCATGTTAAAAAATGACAAGTTAAAACTTAAACCTGACAAAGCTAGAAAAGCTGAACAATCTGTTACAGAAGTCTTGGACAAAAATTTGTTATTTGATTTACAAGAAAAAAGTAAAACATTATCAGTCAAAAAAGAACAACTATTAACGTCTGCACATATGGGTGAAATTAAACAAAATATCTCCCTTTTTGAAGACCAAACAGAGCAACTTAAAACCCGAAAAGCCAGTATTGAAGCACACGAAACAATTAAAAAACGTGAATATCAAGATTTACAATCTGATATCAACAACCGTAAACGAGTTATTGAACGTAACATAGCTGAGGCGCTCCTAAAAACCATCAAAATTATCTAATCTTTGTTTTATTGTGAACATGTGTTTTTGGGACAGTTTTCTTTTTTGTGTGATTAGCTTTTATATATTTGATTTAGCCTAATATTCTATTGTGTGATTTATTTGGCGCTTGCTGTTGATGCTCAATCGTTAGTTAAACAATTTGGTACCTTTCGAGCTTTAGATAGTTTGAGTTTTACTGTTAAACCTGGAGAAATTTATGGATTAATTGGTCCAAACGGTGCAGGTAAAACTACAACTTTACGTACAATTTGTACTCTTATTTTGCCTTCATCTGGTAAATTGAATATTTTTGGGTTGGATGTGGTTTCTCAGGCGTCTGAGGTTAGAAAAATTTTAAGTTATTTGCCTGAGGAGTCAGGTGCTTATCCTAACTTGTCTGGGTATGAATATCTTGAGTTTATGGCTAAATTTAATCAAACAGAAGATCGTAGTGTTAAAAGTATGGTAGATGAGGCTGTTGAGCTTTGTGGGCTTGGAGCTCGTCTTAAGGATAAAGCAAAAACTTATAGTAAAGGTATGAAACGTCGTTTGTTAATAGCTCGTTCATTAATGACTCATCCTAAGCTTGCTGTGCTTGATGAGCCTGCAAGTGGCCTTGACGTTTTGCAAGCGTATAACGTTCGAGAAATCATTAAGCAGTATGTGAAAGATTATAACATAACTGTAATTTTAAGTAGTCATAACATGCTTGAAGTAGAGTATCTTTGTGATAGAGTCTCTTTTATCAATAAGGGTAAAATTGTAATTGAAGGTAACCCCAAAGAACTTAAAACTAAATATGATAGCGAAAATCTAGAAAAAGTTTTTGCAAAGGTGGCTGGCTATGCTTAAAGGGTTTACAACAGTTTTTATAAAAGAGCTTAAAGAACTCATACGGGATCCAAAAATTCTTGTTAGTATGATATTAATTCCACTTATAATGCTCCCTGTTATGGGCTTTGTTATGGGTTATGCTGTAAATAGTGTGGAGGATCAATCACAGAACTCTACTCTAATGATTCTTAACAATGACCATGAAGACTGGAGTCAACAGTTTATTAACTATCTTAGTTTAGCTATGAATGTCCACGTATTAACTGATATTTCGCCTCAACAAGTCATTGACCAAAATTTACTCGCAGAGTATGGCAGTACCCAATTCTTGGAAATTCCCCAGGGGTTTAGTCAAAACATGACTCTTCACATAAATGGCGATTACACCATAACAACAAACGTTAACATTTATGGAGTTTTCCAAGGCGGCGGTATGTTTAGTGACCTTGGCAGTACTGAGGTAGCTGCATATGTCAATGCTTTCAACCGTGCCGTCGCACCTGACACTGTTTTAACCTCACATTCAACAATTATAAAAGGCCAAGTACAAGAAGGCATAGATCCAGCGTCTCTATCTATGCTAATGCTTTCCCAATCAATCGCCTTACCTATGACAGTAATGATCATGATTATCTCATCAATGCAAATAGCTGCTACAAGTGTAGCTATGGAAAAAGAAGAAAAAACCCTAGAAACCCTTCTCACCTCCCCCGTTGACCGCTTCGCAATTCTAATGGGTAAAGTCGCAAGCACCGTAATCGTCGCAGGTATTGCAGCAGTAACTGTCCTCATAGGATACTCATACATGATTGGCTCAGTTACTATGGGTATACCTGACACTGTAAACGTTGACCTAGTTGCTTTAGGCTTAGTCCCCTCAACCTTTGGCTACATACTATTAGGCATATCATTATTTGTCACATTACTCTCTGCATTGGCTCTTGCTGTTGTCATGTCTACCTTCTCAGAAAACGTACGCAGCGCCCAAGCTCTAATAGGCTACATTTACCCGCTAATATTCATACCCTCAATAGCCCTAATGTATATAGACCTCAACTCTCTCCCCATAGTAATTAAAGCCATACTATACGCCATACCCTTCAGCCATCCAATGATAGCATCTAAAGCAGTTATAATGGGCAACTACACAACAGTCCTATTTGGCATAGTATACGTCACAATATTTACCATAATTATCATGTACTTCGCATCAAAACTATTCTCCACCGAAAAAATCCTCACCGCCAAACTAATGCTCAAAAGAGAAACAAAGAAAAAATACAACGACACAAACTAAACAACCACTAACCCCACACTTTTATCTATTAAATACATAATTAATCACGTAAAATTTTATAAATCACATTATAACCTAAAATCTGCGTGGTTTTTTGCACATACAGGTTTGTATGGTGAAATTGATGGATTTATGTGGTTATTTTTCTTTGTATGTGCACATTTTTGCACATACAATAAAGCTTAACATATAAAAAACCGTTTTTTTACCATGAAATATGTATGTGCTCAAACCTAATAAGAATTTAGG
>WREZ01000132.1 GCA_009779045.1 Candidatus Bathycorpusculum sp.
ACCTACAACTTTAGAACCAGATCTCTCACCCACAAACCCAACACCAACAGATCCACCAACAACAACAACACAAACCCCCTGGGCAACATACCTACTTATCACCCTAACCACCACATGCATCATAACCATTCCCATAGCAATTCTTGCATATCAATATGGACAAAGAAAAACCAAGTCGTCTATACATAAACCAAACCCTGACTCTGCTGTAACCTAAAAAGAGTTACAGTACATTACAATAGCACTATTGGTGCTGTTGGAGGTTGTGTGTTAGTTACTGTGGTTTTGGTGTATCATTTTTGTCATGTATCCTACTGATAGGTTTGATTTTTTAGATGGTATAGTTATGTTTATTATGTTAGGGGTAATGGTTGTTTAGGATTGGTATGTTTATTTTACAAACAATGCGGCATGCGCCTGAAAGTTGTCCTTTAGGTAATTCTAAGAATTTGGATATAGTTATTCAATGGTTTGAGAATCTTGAGAGTTTAACTGCTAAATATGACATAAAAGTTGTTGGCGCCTGGATTGATCGGGCAGGTCATACCTCATATGTTATTTTTGATGCCTCTGATAGGGAAGCTTTTTCAAATTTTGAAATGGATCCCCAAAATATACCTATAATAACTATTAATACAATCCAAAAAAAAGTGGTCACCTCTATAAAAGAAACCTTACCGTTCTTTAAAGAATACAAAGCAACAAACCAACAAACACCATAAAATCCTGTTTTTGCCTGTTTATTGTTGTTTAAACAGGTTGTTTTTTCTTTTTTTACCGGTCTCTTTATTTAATTAGGCAGGTCTTATATATTGGGGGATGATGTCGCCGTCCCAGTCTGATTGAGAAAGATGACGATCCAAAAAACGGACAGACCCCACTTTAAAATAATCTATCATGTCAAGAAGTTAATGGAGGAATTGATGATATGAAGAGAAAAATTGTGCATATAGATGAAAGTTTGTGTAATGGTTGTGGACAATGTATTCCGGGATGTGTTGAACAAGCTCTACAGATAGTAGAGGGCAAAGCTAGGATTGTTAAAGATATTTATTGTGATGGTCTAGGGGCTTGTTTGGGGCATTGTCCACAGGGTGCTATTACTATAATTGAGCGTGAGGCAGAAGCGTTTGATAAAGAAGAAGTTCATAAATACATAAACAACCAAACACTTAACACACAAACAGACCGTTTAGCATCATTAGCATCATCGTCCGCAGTAGTTACATTGCAGAAGGTGCAGTGGCCTATTAAAATAGATCTTATATCGCCTAAAGCGCCATTTTTTGAGAATGCAAATGTTTTGTTTGTTGCTGATTGTGCACCAGTTGTGTTTAAAGATTTTCAAAATATAGCAAGGGGAAAACAGGTAATTATAGGGTGTCCTAAATTTAATGACGCTAAAGCTTATGCAGCAAAAATGTCAGAAATTTTGAAACTAAACAATATAAATAGTATAACAGTGGTTCACATGGAAGTGCCTTGCTGTACGGGTTTAAAATGGGTGGTAAATAAGGCTTTAGAAGATTCTGGTAAAAAGGTGTTAACGCAAGAAATTGAGGTAAAAGTTGGAGGTGAAACTATTGAGCTTAAATGGTAATTCAGGTGAAAAGTTTCAGAAAAACCCGGCAACTTGTCCAGGGTTACGTGACTTTTTACAACCAAAACCGTCCTACACTAATTGTCATGTTTGTGGTGCAGAACTTGAAGTATGGAGCGATGAGGATCAAACAACATGTTTAAGCTGTGGAGCTGAATGGAAACGTCCCGACGAAAACGCAGCATGCCTCTCATACTGCCAATACGCCGATAAATGCAGAGCAATAATAGCCGAAAGAAAAAAATAATCACCTTTTCCACCCTACACCCATTTTTGGGTGTTATGTGATAACCCTTTTTGAATTAATTTAGGCAGTTCAGTTTAGGGTTTATAGGTGTATGTTACATTTTTTAAGAGGCTTCTTTTTTTGAAGTGTAAAAATAACCCTATTGTAGCAATACCAACTATTAACGCTAAACCTGCTATAATAATAACAGTTAAAGAAAGCTTAAACCATGTAGACTCATCAGGTTGTTGGTTTGGTGAAGATGTACCATCATCTGTTGTGGTAACCTTGTAGCCAACTGGTACATACTGCCAATTCCATGAACAAGGATTACCAACAACTGACTCCTGTGCAACAAGCTGCTTATGCACTGTCCTGTACTCACCCCAATAAGTAACGCCTGCTACAAATTCCTTTACGTCTACAGTTACACTAGTTTCTCCAAGTAATACCATGTAACCTCCAATTACATACAAGATATCATCAATAACGGCTACCCCAAAATCTACACGATTCATAACTATATTAACATTTGACCAAGTGTGATTTGCAGGATCATAAATCATCATAATAGGCACCATAGAATTCACATAACCAGGCGAGATCTGGTCCTCCCGACCGTACTCCCACCATTCCTCTTTTGTAGTGATTGTTCCTATGGTATAGATTCTTTTAGGTGCACAAACACCAGTTGTTGTTCCACTAATCCCTTGGCTAAATTCACATGGAGGTTTAGTTCCTTTACTCCATGTATCAGTGTTGTAATCATAAATTATAATGTTCAATTTACTTGTTACTATTATAGTGTTATCTACAACCGCTGAGGCAATAGAATCTGAACCAACTAAAGAGTCCGCTGGCAAATTAGACTTTTTAGTCCACAAATCAACCTGTGGATCATACATAAACAAATTATAACTCTCTATAACAAAAATTTTCCCATCCACCACTGCGCCCTGCAGGTTTTTCCCCTTAACAGGCAAAGAAGTCTTAAAACTCCAACTATCTGAGTCTGTATCATAAACTTCAGTTACCGAAGAGACCCCATTAGCGTTAAGACCTCCAACACAGTAAATCTTACCCTGATAAGCAGCTATAGCAAAATACGCCCTTGCAGTAGGCATAGACTCCAAAACCGTCCATGTATCAGCCTTAGGATCATAACGCTCATTAGACCCTACAAACCCCTCAACAGTTTTACCCCCAATAGCATAAATTTTACCATCCACTGCAACAACCCCTAACCCACCCCTAGCCTGCGACATTGAAGATTTTGAATTCCACGAACCCCCAACAGGTTCTAATGAGGCTAAAACAGGACTAAACACCGTTGTAAATGAGCCACAAATAAAAATGAAAATTAACGCCAAAGAAATCAGTTTATTCATATTTTCTTACCTCAAATTTATTTCGTTTTTTAACTGCCACAATGACTGCTGAAATTGCTGTAAGTGTCAGCAGACTAAACACTATAAGAGCAAGAGTGTTGAAATCAAAAGACCCATCAGATACTAAATCAGAAGAAGACGATAGAATACTGCTATGTAAATTGTTGTCAGCAGCTATTTCTGTTTCTATTGTTGTTGATTGGGGTTTTGTATCTATGTTAGTTGACGATGTTTTTACATTTGTATCCGTTGATGGAGCTTTACTTGTATCAGACTCTGATGATGTAATGGAAGATTCAGACTTGGAAGGGCCATCAGATGTCTCTAAAGATGTATTCGCAGAGGCAGTAGAAGGGACAGACGTAACAGACGGTAAAGTACCTGTATAACCAAAAGGTGCATACTGCTCATTAACAGACAAGCATTCTCTGGTCCATCCATCACCAATCCACCCGCCAATTACATATAAAATATCATCAACAGCAGCTACGCCAAAATCTCGTCTATATGTGGGTATTGCCTTAGCAGTTGACCAAATATCTTGTGCAGGATCATAAATTAGAGTAAACATAACTGATAGTGATTGCCCTGATGGTCGTCCAGTGCCTAAGATATAGACTCTTTGAGGTGCATAAACATCCGATGTTACACCAGCAGCTCCATCATATATAATTAGGGGACAGGAGGTACCTTCACGCCATGTATCCGTTTTAGGATCATAAATCATAGTATTCTCTGCGTCAACAATAATTAGTTTATCATCTACAACAACCATAAAAACAGCATTAGGCTGTATATAGAGAGCCCCGGGCATACCAGTTTTAGTAGTCCATATATCCGCGATTGGATCATACATGTACAAGTTAGAACTATATTGATGTCGGTCAAGGACGAAAATTTTTCCATCCACAACAGCTGCTTGCATGTATCTTCCACCAGATGGTGAAGAAGCTCTAGTACTCCAACTGTCCGTAGCTATATCATAAACCTCATTTGCCACACTGTTCGCACTGCCACTACCGTACAATCCACTTGGAGGAAGAGCACCACCTATGCAGTAAATTTTGCCCTGATACTCAACAGCAGCAAAACCATATCTTAAAGTAGGCATAGAAGCTAAAGTAGTCCAGATATCTGTTTTAGGATCATAACACTCATTTGCACCTGTAAGACCATCTATACCCCAACCACCAATAGCATAAATTTTATCATCCACCATCACAACTCCTAAACCATACCGCGCCTGACTCATTGACGTTTTTGTATTCCACAAATCCCCAACTGACTC
>WREZ01000133.1 GCA_009779045.1 Candidatus Bathycorpusculum sp.
AGTTGATAAGGTTAGTTATAAAATTTCATCTAAACCTCCGTTTTACACTGATTTGTTTTCCGTTATACAGAATATGCGCTACTTAATGCGTGGGTACGCGTTAAGTTGTTGTAAGTAGTGTGTGTATCTTATGGTGTTTTTGTTGTTGTGGATGGTTTAATCTTCCTTGTGAAGGTATTTTTAAAATAGTTTATTTGTACGTGTGTATATTACATATTGGTTATTGGTGAAATGTTTGGGTGATAATTGTGGTGTTTCAATAGGTGGAGATTGCTATTCTCCTGGGGGGCTTAAAGTCATTATTCCAGTGGGTGGAAGAGCTATTCGGTTGTTGCCTTTAACCTTTGAGACTAGTAAGGCTTGTTTGCGGCTTTTAAATAGGCCTCTTGTAGAGTTTTCGCTTCTTTCTTTAGCTTCTCAGGGTATTAGACATATAATTTTTGGTGTTAAGGGGTATACTAATTATCGTGATCTTTATGATTATTTTGGGTCTGGTTATGGTTTTAGTGAACGCTATAGTATTGAGCCTCGTTTGCATATTGATTATCAGCCTAACATTAGTGATTTAGGTAGTGCTGATTCTGCAAGAATTAATTTGGAGTATTATGATTTGAAAGGTGATGTTTTTGTTGTACAGGGTGATAATCTTTTTGATGTTAACATTAAAAGTTTGATGGATTTTCATAGGGCGCGGGATGCTGCGTTAACGATAGTGCTTAGAGAAGTTGATAATATTGAAGGTTTAGGTCTTGCAGATATTGATAAAGCTGGTAGGATTCATAGGTTTGTTGAGAAACCCTTGCCTAAAGATGCTCCTAGTAATCTTGCAAATACTGGGTTATATGTTATGTCTTCTAAAGTTAGGCAAATTTTTAAAGAAGAATTTATACAACAATTAATTAAAGACAAAAAACGTCTTGATTTTGGTTATGACTTTATCCCCTACATTATCCAGTCTGGTTATCCAGTTTACGGTTATACCATTAAAGGTCATTGGTTTGATGTAGGTACTCCTCAAAACTATTTAGAAGCTATGAAAAGTCTCTTGCAACAAAGTGTTGTAATGCCTCCTGATTTTGGTGAATACTTACAACCTAATTCAAACTGTCTTGTTTGGGTACAAGAAGATAACAGCACGTCTGTTAAGTGTCGTGAGCAGATATTGCAAAAAATTAAGCAGAAAAAAATTCATGTAAACGGGGCTGTCTTAATTGGTCGTCATTGTCAAATAGAGGATGGTGCAACTTTGACTAATTGTTGTCTTGACAATTTTACGCAAATAGGCAAAAACGTTGTTGTTAGTAATTCTGCACTTATGGATAAAGTGGTAATTGGTGATTATGCTGAGGTAACTGATAGTATAATTGGTAGGCATGTAACAATTAGTTCAAGCCAGCAGGCGCCGACAAAAATTTCTGATGTGTCTGTAATAGCTGATGATGTAACTATAGATGAGGGTAGTCGACTGTCTGCATCAAAAGTTTATCCTCATCAAAAAGTTGTAGGTGAGTTTGTTAATCAAGTTTTTCCAGCGTCATTTAAGCTTTGAACCATTTGAAAATTAGGTATTTTGGTTTTTCTTCTTTTTTGTCTGGTATGGCTATGATGAAGCGTTTGCGGACTGTTGTTGCTAATCTTCCTGCTTTTACAATTTCTGTTGCTGAAATAGTGCTGTTTTGTGGTTTTACGGAGACCATGTATGGCGCATGTTCGACTCCTGGGCCGTATTTATAGACGGCAAAGTCGCAGCCAAATTTTATTCCTGGTGTAACAATTAAATTGTTTGTGCGTAGGTCACGGTAGATGGCGTATTTGTCTTCGAATTCTTCGTAAAGTTGCATGGCTTTTTCTTTTAATACTTTAAGGCTTACAGCTTTTTTGTTTTCTATAACTTCAATTTGTTTTGTTTCTGCCAGGTAGACGCCTTCCATTAAATCTAAAATGAGTGGTACATTGAATTCGGGAATTTTTGGTTTTGGAATGCCTATTGGTTTACCATAGTATGCTGTTTTGTAAAGTGATGAGCCTTCTTGTGGGTTCCAAACTATTAGAAAGTTGTCTATAAGTTCAACCTTGCTTTTTTGTTTTCCAAGGTTTTGTTGTTGTGACACTTTACATTACCATTGATAGCATACGTGCGGTGTCTGCTGCGTCTTCGGCTTTGTCTGCAGAGTTTTCAAGTAATTGTAGAACGTCTCGAAGTAGAAATAATGCTGGCGTGTCAAGTTTGCCGCTTAAAACTTTTATGATCAATGTGCGGTATTGATCATCAACTATACGTTCGGCAATTTCTACCTCTTTGGCGCGTTCCAAAGTTTTTTGTGACCCATAATTGAGAACCATCATGGTTTCTCGAAGTTTTAACACAGAGTCAAGCACTGCTAAGGATAGTTTGAGTAAATCTTTTTTGATATCTGAAGATACAACCCAGTTGTGTTCCATAATTTCTATAAGATAAAATGCTATACCTTCAGAAAAGTCTGCTATTTCACTTGAAAGGTTTGTAAATCTTAGAAAATCTTCTCTACTGATTAGAATTGCGCCAATTTCAGCAAGTTCTTGACCTACTATTCGGCGTGAATTAACAACTTCTTCTGCTCCAGCACGTATTTCTGTTACAACTTTCTTTGCACTCTCCTTATCGCCACTTGCAAAGTATTCCACTAATTGCGGAATTTTTCTTGAAACATCTACAACTTTACGTAGATTATCTGAACATGCACTTAACGCTATACGCTTTACGCGTTCTTCTGTTTCTGCTGGAAGTACCAAACTATTCTTGCGCTCCTCGTTATCCTACACTATATTCTTTATCCTAACATGTACTTGTTCATTAAAAAAGGTAGCTACTTAATTTGTATCATTTTACCTAACGACTCAAAATCTATTTTCCCCGCAAAGTATTGACGTAACAATTCTGGTAACTCCTTTATTGATGCACGCACTTGTTGCCAACTATCGCGGTCACGAATGGTTATAGTATCATCATTTAACGTATCATAATCAACTGTTATGCCTAACGCTACTCCTGACTCATCCGCACGAGCATAACGTCTACCAATAGAACCTGATTCATCATAATCCGTCATAAAACCTGCCTGAGTTAACTGCCTTTGAAGCTCCAACGCTTTAACATCAAGACCATCTTTACCCATTAACGGATAAATACCCACTTGAATAGGCGTTATACACCGTGGAAAACTTAGAATTACCCTATCATCTTTAACACGATACGCATATTCCAAAGCCACATAAAAAAGACGATCACAACCAAAACTAGGCTCCACAACATGCGGAACAAACCGTGCACCCCGCTCAACAGTATTCTGATTACCCACCTCCACCTGCTCCTTAAAAACCTGATAACACCCATTTACCATTACATAGCCATCTTTATCCATATCTGCAATAACTTTCTCTACAGACATCTTGGAAAGCTCCACAGCAACTTTCCCCGCCTCACCCTTAAAAGCAGGCCCAAACTTTGCCATAACCGGCTTAACCACTAACTCTTCCTTCTCAACTGGCACGAGATATTCCTTATAAACACGTAAATCAACCCCACTGGCATTCATATGACAATTCAAATCATAATCCGTACGATAAGCATGACCCGAAACCTCAACCCAACCCCAACGATCAACAAGAACCTCTTGATCAAAACTCTGCGTACTATAATGCGCTTTCTCCCACGCCAACTTTTCAATAAACCGTTGCCGCTCCAAAGGCACACCCAGCTCTACAAGAAGCCGCTTTGCCATAGCCATAAAAAACGCTTGCCACTCACAAAGAATAACCTTCTTATCTAAAGCCTCTCGAACAGTAAAAAACGTGGCATCTTCACACTCCTTCAAACGAGTCTCACCTAACAAAATCGGCAAAACCTCATCTTCCACCTCATTTATAAATCTACAACTCTGATCCTCCGGATCAAAAAAGAACTCCAAATCCGAAATAGTAAACTCACGCAAACGTATAAGACCCTGACGAGGCGAAATCTCATTACGCAAAGCATGACCAATTTGAATAGCCCCAAAAGGCAACTTTTCACGAGCAATATTAAAAAGACGATTAAACTCTACAAAAATATTCTGCGCCGCCTCAGGCCTACCATAACCAACCGCGCCATTATACGGCCCAATAGTAGTCTCAAACATAGTCAAATAACGCTGCGGCTTACCAAAAACACCACCGCAGTCGGGGCAAACAATCTCACGAGCAACAATTTCATTTGCAACCTCATCCAAAGACATCTTTTCTGCTTCTTTACTACTTATACCCCTCTCCTCTAAAAGATGATCAGCCCGAAAGCGCGTATTACACTTCTCACACTCAACCATAGGCTCCTTAAAATGATCCACATGACCACTAGCCTCAAACACCTTACTAGGCGCAATAACTGAAGACTCCAACTCAAAAATGCCTAACTTTTTAACAAACAACTCCCTAAGACGCCCCTCCACGTTTTGCTTCAAACGCGTACCCAACGG